>NZ_JBXWSG010000011.1:0-67654 GCF_059613305.1 Ruegeria sp. BHSB056
AACGGCCTGCGCTTCGCCATCCGCGAAGGCGGCCGCACCGTCGGCGCCGGCGTCGTGTCGAAAATCGTAGAATAATCCGTAGGCCGGGCTTCAGCCCGGCACATCGGTGAAACAAAGAAGGCCGCTCCATAAGGGGCGGCCTTTTGCTTATTGTAGTTCTTCAACTGAGATTTCGCCAAAAAACAATTAAACTGATAGTACTTGGAAACATGACCCAGAATATAACCGCTGCCGCCAAGGCTGGCGCAAAAAGGAAAATTATGATCATCCAACCGGGTGCTTGCATTAGGCCAAACCATGCTCCTGACAGCGCAAAGAACAGGAAGGTCAAAACCAATACAGCTCCTCCAATTTTCTTTGCACAGTTAAAAACTTCTTGGGTGCCTGCCTTTGCTTCGTATCGTTTGAAATAGAATTTTGCTGCCAAAGCCGCTCCGATCGCAAAAGGTAGCAACAACAGTGAAATCTGGGCAGTGGACCCGATAATACCAAAGCGTCCGAAAGGCACTCCACGGGGTATACCCATTAAATCATGGGAAAAAATGGAAATGAGATGAGATACCGCGATGCTAGGTATCAAGAATAGCCAAAACTGCCAGAATGCTTTGGTCAATGCTGAATCTCGCTTTATTCATTTCACCGGTTTAGACAATGCTCGTTTTGTGGTTTTGAGAAAAGGCGGGTAATACCCCCTTGCCAAATCCCGCCAACCCCACTAATACGCGCGAGTTCTCAACAAGAACGTCAAGGCGGGGTGATTCCCGCCTTTTGGGTTCGATGAGGGTTGGCGATGCGCGTCTGTCCTCCTCTCAACCCCAACGCCTGATAAAAGGCTGTTATTATGCAAAGCCAAAATATCCGTATTCGGCTGAAGGCATTTGACTATCGCGTTCTGGATGCCAGCACGCAAGAGATCGTCAACACTGCCAAGCGGACCGGCGCGAACGTGCGCGGCCCGATCCCGCTGCCGAACAAGATCGAGAAGTTCACGGTTCTCCGTGGCCCTCACGTTGACAAGAAATCCCGCGACCAGTTCGAGATCCGCACGCACAAGCGTCTGCTCGACATCGTTGATCCGACCCCCCAGACCGTGGATGCGCTGATGAAGCTCGACCTGGCTGCTGGTGTGGACGTCGAGATCAAGCTGCAGTCGTAAGATCGGAGGGTATAGATTATGCGCTCTGGTATTATCGCAAAAAAAGTTGGCATGACCCGCCTGTTCATGGAAGACGGCAAGCAGATCCCTGTGACCGTTCTTCACCTGGACAACCTGCAGGTTGTTGCACAGCGGACCGCTGAAAAAGACGGCTACACCGCCGTTCAGCTGGGCGCTGGTGCTGCCAAGGCAAAACGCACCTCGAAGGCCATGCGCGGCCACTACGCCGCTGCCAAGGTCGAGCCCAAGCGCAAGCTGGCCGAGTTCCGCGTCTCCGAAGATGGCCTGATCGAAGTGGGCGCCGAAATCTCGGCAGAGCACTTCCTGGCCGGTCAGAAGGTTGACGTTTCGGGCACCTCGATCGGTAAAGGCTTTGCCGGTGCGATGAAGCGCCACAACTTCGGTGGTCTGCGCGCCTCGCACGGTGTGTCGATCAGCCACCGTTCGCACGGCTCGACCGGTCAGTGTCAGGATCCGGGCAAGGTGTTCAAAGGCAAGAAGATGGCCGGTCACATGGGTGCTGCCCGTGTTACCACCCAGAACCTCGAGGTTGTCAAAACCGACGCCGACCGTGGTCTGGTCTTCATCAAAGGCGCCGTTCCCGGACCGAAATCGGGCTGGGTCACCGTCAAGGACGCCGTGAAGAAGAAAGCACCGGAAGGCCTGCCTTTCCCGGCTGCTGTGAAATCGGCTGCAACCGAAGCACCTGCGGAAGAAGTATCCGCGGAAGGTGGTGAAGCATGAAACTTGATGTAATCAAACTGGACGGCGGCAAGGCCGGCGACATCGAGCTGGATGCAGACCTGTTCGGCCTCGAGCCGCGCGCGGACATCCTGCACCGTGTGGTCCGTTGGCAGCGTAACAACGCGCAGGCCGGCACCCACAAGGTCAAGACCCGCTCGGAAACCAGCTACTCGACCAAGAAGATCTACCGCCAAAAGGGCACCGGTGGCGCACGCCATGGTGACCGTAACGCGCCAATCTTCCGCAAGGGTGGTATCTACAAGGGCCCGACCCCACGTTCGCACGGCCACGACCTGCCGAAGAAGTTCCGCAAGCTTGGCCTGCGCCACGCTCTGTCGGCCAAAGCCAAAGCAGGTGAACTGGTTGTGATCGAGAACGCCGAAGCCGAAGGCAAGACCGCCGCACTGGCCAAACAGGTTGCAAACCTGGGCTGGAAACGCGCTCTGGTCATCGACGGCGCGACCGTGAACGAAGGGTTCCTGAAGGCGTCGCGCAACATCGAAGGTCTGGATATCCTGCCGTCGATGGGTGCAAACGTTTATGACATCCTCAAGCGTGACACCCTGGTGCTCACCAAAGCGGCTGTCGAAGCACTGGAGGCTCGTCTGAAATGAGCGCGAAGGCAGAACACTACGACGTGATCCGCAAGCCGATCATCACCGAAAAGTCGACCATGGCGTCCGAAAATGGCGCGGTTGTCTTTGAAGTGGCGATCGAAAGCAACAAGCCGCAGATCAAAGAGGCCGTTGAGGCGCTGTTTGGTGTGAAGGTCAAAGCGGTGAACACCACCGTGACCAAAGGCAAGGTCAAGCGGTTCCGCGGCCAGTTGGGCCGTCGGAAAGACGTCAAGAAAGCATATGTGACCCTGGAAGAGGGTAACACAATCGACGTAAGCACCGGTCTCTGATCCAACGCTTACAGCGACATTTTTCGGCCCCGGTGGATCACTCCTCCGGGGCCGATTTCGTTTCAGGCGTCAAAGCTTTGGGTTTGCGCGTCAGGGCAGGGCGGTCACACGTCCTCCAGTGGCCGCTCAGGGGGATTCTGGCGTCAACAGCACATTGGGCCGCATCAACAGCCATCGCACCCTCTGACGGCCGCTGAGCGGCCTGCTCGCGGGGTAGGGCCTGCGCTGAACATAGAAAAGGCGCCCTAAGGCGCCTTTGGGTCGTTTCAATAGTGTGAATGGTTACGAGCAATATACGTGCCGGTGCGCGATATCTGCGATGTCGCAGCGGCGGATGCCGATATCGTCCAGCTCACGGTTGCTCAGACGCTGCAACTCGGTATAGGTGCGCTGATACTCAGCAGCACGTGCGTGGGCTGTTTTGATCCGTGTGATCATGTCAGCGATCCGGGTGCCGAAGTTGAAGCCGGTATGGGTCAGTGTCGCAGTTGTCATCTCTGTATTCCTTTCTCGTATCAGGGCGTATTCCCTGACGTTTCCTTTTGAGTTCCTTCATTGGACAAGGCAGAGATAGGAGCGTTTGCTATCGCTAACAACGCAGATTTTGGTCTAGCCGGTATGCATGCGGCGAATAACATTCGCGGGTTGGCTTGTTCGTAGCCTGGTTCCCATTCCTATTGGCATGGATTTTGCAGTTGACCTGCAAATCGACGCGATGGCCATCTGCGGTTTGCAGCGACCTTTAGTTTGTTCCTAAAACCGGACCCACCTGCTGAAATGCAAAATAAAGCCCCGTCGGATCGCGAAATACACGCGGTGCATGCTGCGCGCTATTCCGTGATCGAACACGCACTTCGGACGCTCCAAGCGTCAAAGCATCACGTACCGCATTCTCGATAGCAGTGACCTTGATTCCAGGTAGCCAGGCGCATCTTTCACGTATCTTTTTATCTGGTGAAGCAACCACAGGAATATGTGAAAGCCACTGACCTGGCCCGGCCGCGCCCGTGCCATCCGTCTTCGAAGATGTTCGGTCAAACAACGATTGGTAGAATTCGACTGGAAACTCCGGGCCTTCGCTCAGATAAACCTCTGTTGTGAACTGTTGTGTAGGTATCGGGTAATCATGTTGTGAAACGGAAATGCCAAACCTGGCCCCTAATGGGTCCAACAATAGGCAGTTTCGCCCGACGCCGGGCACATCAAAGGGGCGTCGAATGATGTGCGCGCCCAGCTTCTCGGCACGCTTTGAATACTTATCAACATCGGGAACTTCGAAATAGGGAAGCCAGCCGGCATCAAAACCCGCTGGAGTTATGGTCAATCCACTTCCGGCTTCCCCATTCAGAAGAGCAAGAGTGAATTCCCCTTTTCCCCGACCCCAGACATAGTCTTCGGTGCTTTCCTTAATGAAATCCCACAACGCTACACGGCCATAGAAAGCCTTGGAAGCGTTCAGATCAGGCGTAAAGAGGTCATGCCATACGATCCGTCCTGTCTTATCCGCACTCACTTCAAGAACCTCCTGCGTGGAACACGCTGGGTAGTTCATCACAACCCAATTGGTCATTGATACAGATCAATCAGAACACGCCGCTCCTGAGATCCGGGTTGGAAAAAGGAATCCCCAAGATACTAAAGTGCCAACAAAAAACGCCCCCGATTTGACCGGAGGCGTTTTTGTTCTTTCCGATGAAGACGGGCTTAGCCGCGCTCTTCGACGATCTCAACCAGATGCGGGATCTTGCGGATCATGCCGCGCACCGAAGGGGTATCCTCCAGCTCACGGGTTTTGTGCATCTTGTTCAGGCCCAGGCCGATCAGGGTTGCGCGCTGTTCGGCGGGGCGACGGATCGGCGAGCCGACCTGTTTGACGACGATGGTTTTTGCCATGACGTGCTCTCCTTATGCTTCTGCTTCAGCAGCAGCCGGTGCGTCGTCCCGCTTGGGCAGGATGTCAGCAACCTTTTTGCCACGACGTGCGGCAACCGAACGCGGGCTCTGCTCTTTCTGCAGGCCGTCGATTGTGGCGCGGATCATGTTGTAGGGGTTCTGCGAGCCCAGCGACTTGGAGACAACGTCCTTGACACCCAGCATTTCGAACACGGCACGCATCGGACCACCGGCGATGATACCGGTACCTTCAGGCGCAGCGCGCATAACCACTTTACCGGCGCCGTGACGGCCCTCGATGTCGTGGTGCAGGGTCCGACCTTCGCGCAGCTGTACGCGGATCATCTGACGCTTGGCTTGCTCAGTCGCCTTGCGGATGGCTTCAGGTACTTCTTTCGCTTTACCCTTGCCAAAGCCGACGCGGCCTTTCTGATCGCCGACAACCACCAGAGCGGCGAAGCCAAAGCGCTTACCACCTTTTACGGTTTTCGACACGCGGTTGATTGCGACCAGGCGATCTGCAAATTCCGGTGTTTCTTCACGGTCGCGGCCACGGCCTCGACGGTTTTCACGTTCTGCCATTTGGCATCCCTTTTCCTCTAGAGGCGCTCGCGGCGCCAATTACTCAATCGAAGTGAACCCGCGAATGACATTCCGGGGCTCCCCGATCATCGAGGCGGGCGGACCCGCCTTCAAAGTGCCGGTGCCGGGCTGAAGCCCGGCCTACGGCGTCGTTTCCGGTAGGCCGGGCTTCAGCCCGGCACACCATCAGATCTTCAGACCACCTTCACGCGCAGCGTCGGCGACAGCCTTCACTTTGCCGTGGAACAGGAAGCCGCCACGATCGAAATAGGCCTCTTCGACGCCTGCCTTCTTGGCACGCTCGGCGATGGCCGCGCCGACTTTCGTCGCCGCTTCGACGTTGTTCTTGCCAACAACACCCAGATCTTTTTCCAGGGTCGAGGCCGAGGCCAGGGTCACGCCACGTACGTCGTCGATCAGCTGAACAGAGATGTTCTTGTTCGAACGGTGTACGGACAGGCGCGGACGACCCGCGTTGACCTTGCGAAGTTTGTTCCGAACGCGCAGGCGGCGCTTCAGAAACAGGGTTCTTTTGCTGTTTGCCATTGTCTGCGTCCTTACTTCTTCTTGCCTTCTTTGCGGAAGATGAACTCGCCCTTATAGCGGATGCCCTTGCCTTTGTACGGCTCGGGGCGGCGCCACTCGCGGATCTTGGCCGCGGTTTCGCCCACCAGCTGCTGGTCGATACCTTCCACAACGATCTCGGTCTGCTTCGGTGCGGTGATGGTGACACCTTCCGGAGCTGTGAAATCTACATCGTGGCTATAGCCCAGGTTCAGCTTCAGGGTGTTGCCCTGCATCTGCGCCCGGTAACCCACACCCTGAATCTCCAGCTCTTTTTTGAAGCCTTCGGTCACACCAGTTACCAGGTTGGCAACCATGGTGCGGCTCATGCCCCACTGCTGGCGGGCACGCTTGGACATGCCGCGAGGGTCGATCTTGACCACGTTGTCTTCAACCGACAGCGTCACGTCGTCGGTGGCGGTGAAGCTGCGGGTGCCTTTCGGACCTTTGACTTCGATGGTCTGACCCGACACAGAGGCGGTAACGCCGCTGGGCAGCTCGACCGGTTTTTTACCAATACGAGACATTGCAGACCTCCTTAGAAGACGGTGCAGAGCACTTCGCCGCCAACATTGTTGGAGCGAGCGTTTGCGTCCGACATCACACCTTTCGGAGTGCTGACAATCGACACGCCCAGACCCTGACGGACCTGCGGGATGTCATTGACGCCCATGTATACGCGGCGACCGGGTTTCGAAACCCGCTTCAGTTCGCGAATGACAGGGGTGCCTTCGTAGTATTTCAGGCTGATTTCGATGGCCGGATGACCGTTTTCACCGGTCGTCTTTTCATAGCCACGGATGTAACCTTCGTCCGCCAGCACGTCCAGAACCCAAACACGCAGCTTTGACGCCGGAGTGGATACGGTGGACTTGCCGCGCATTTGCGCGTTGCGGATACGGGTGAGCATATCGCCGATAGGATCATTCATATCTATGTCTCCCTTACCAGCTCGATTTCACCATGCCGGGGATCTGACCAGCAGAACCCAGCTCGCGCAGCGCGATACGGCTGACCTTCAGCTTACGATAGTAAGCGTGGGGACGACCGGTCAGCTGACAACGGTTGTGCAGACGGGTAGCCGAGCTGTTGCGCGGCAGTTTCGCCAGTTTCAGACGCGCCTTGAAGCGCTCTTCCATCGGCTTGCTCTCGTCATTCGCGATTTCTTTAAGCTCGGCACGCTTTGCGGCATATTTGGCCACCAGGCGTTCGCGCTTCTTCTCGCGTTCGATCATTGCTTTTTTAGCCATGTCTCAATCCTCCCGGCGCTTACGCGTTGAACGGCATGTTGAATGCTTTCAACAGTGCCTTTGCTTCAGCGTCGGTTTTCGCTGTGGTGGCAATTACGATATCCAGGCCCCAGACCTCGTCGACCTTGTCGAAGTCGATTTCCGGGAACACGATGTGCTCTTTCATGCCCATGGCAAAGTTGCCACGACCGTCGAAAGAGGGCTTAACACCGCGGAAGTCACGAATACGCGGCATCGCGATCGTGATCAGACGATCCAGGAATTCGTACATCCGGTCACCGCGCAGGGTCACTTTCGCACCCAGCGGCATGTCTTCCCGGACGCGGAAACCCGCGATCGATTTCTTCGCCTTGGTTGCAACGGCCTGTTGACCGGCAATCGCAGTCAGATCCTCGACAGCAGCTTTCGCTTTCTTCGAGTCTTTGACGGCCTCAGCACCACAACCGATGTTCAGAACGATTTTTTCCAGCTTGGGCAGCTGCATGTCGTTCTTGTAGCCGAACTCTTCTTTCAGAGCGGCACGGATGGTCTCGGCGTACTGCGCTTTCAGGCGCGGGGTGTAGGTTGCGTTATCAAGCATCGATCACGTCCCCTGTGGTCTTGGCAAACCGCACCTTCTTGTCACCTTCCATACGGAAGCCAACGCGGGTTGCTTTGCCGTTCTTATCCAGCAGTGCCAGGTTCGACAGCTCGATCGGGTTTGCCTGAGGCAGGCGACCACCTTGCGAGGTTTGCGACTGGCGGGTGTGGCGGATGGCGATGTTGATACCATCGACAACAGCTTTACCGGCTTTGGGGTCAACCGAGGTGATAGTCCCCTCTTTGCCCTTGTCCTTGCCGGCCAGCACGACGACCTTGTCGCCTTTGCGGAGTTTAGCAGCCATGATTACAGCACCTCCGGAGCCAGCGAGATGATTTTCATGAAGTTCTTCGCGCGCAGTTCACGAACAACGGGGCCAAAGATACGGGTACCAATGGGCTCGTTGTTGTTGTTCAGGATGACGGCGGCGTTGCGATCGAAACGGATCGCGGTGCCGTCTTCGCGACGGACTTCTTTGGCGGTGCGTACGACGACGGCCTTGCGGACGTCACCTTTCTTTACGCGGCCGCGCGGGATGGCTTCCTTCACCGAGACGACAATGATGTCGCCGACGGAGGCGTATTTACGCTTGGAACCACCCAGGACCTTGATGCACTGAACTCGGCGTGCGCCAGAGTTGTCAGCGACATCCAGATTGGTCTGCATCTGGATCATGTGGTTTCTCCCGACCTGTGGGGGCTGGTCTGATTAAATCCCCCAGGGTTTCGACAAATGAAAAATCCCGGAAGCTTACGCTTCCAGAACTTCCCAACGTTTCGTCTTCGATTTCGGCGCGCATTCGATGATGCGTACAGAGTCGCCGACCTTGAAGGCGTTCTTTTCGTCATGAGCCCGGTATTTCTTGGACTTACGAACGGTTTTGTGCAGCAGCGGGTGCTTGAAACGGCGCTCGACCAGCACGGTGATGGTCTGTTCGTTGGCGTCGCTGGTCACGGTGCCTTGCAGGATACGCTTGGGCATCTGATTACTCCTCGGATGCCGCGGCAACGGCCTTTTCGTTCAGGATGGTTTTGACGCGGGCAGCGTTGCGGCGGGCCGCTTTGATGCCAGCAGTGTTTTCCAGCTGACCGGTTGCCTGTTGAAAGCGCAGGTTAAAGCTTTCTTTCTTCAGGTTGACCAGTTCCTCGCGGAGCTGATCAGGGGTCTTGTCACGCAGTTCTTGGGCGTTCATCGCCTTTTTCCTTTGCTCAAAACACCAGAAGGCCCCGTACACGGGTCACCTTTGACCTGGTGGATGAATGATAGACATACGAATCGCCCGACAACGCCGGGAGACCGCAAGATGCCGCTCTATAGGGGTTTGGGGAGTGGGTGGCAAGAGGAAGTTTAGAGACCGAACTTTAAAGATCAAACATCCTCAAGAAGTTCTTGCCAATCTCGTTTTGAACCAAGCATGCAAGTTGTCGAAGTCCAATTCACCTGCAGCCACAGAAACGACCAGATCATCGATTGGTTCTTCGTCGTCTATCTCTAATTTGTAGCCACTGCGGTCGATCAGAATTTCAACCATCAACCATGCTGTTCGCTTGTTGCCATCCACGAAACCATGGTTGCCAACCAAACTTTGCAATAGCGCCGCTGCTTTACGAGAAATGGAACGATGATAACCGGAATAAGGTCGCCCCAACGCTGATTCGATGAGGTCTAGACTTGTAACGCCGTCGCGACCGCCATAGGTTAGCGCTTCATCATGGGCAGTGATGGCATCCGCAAGCGTTACCCTGTAGTGGGATTTACCGATTAGCCAAACGCTTCAACGCAGACTTGCGTTTCTCCGAAGCCTCCTTCACGACAGAAACAGTTTTTACTCCGGGTTTTTTCAGACCTGAAGAAGACTTCACTTCCATGAAGCGTCCTGTTTTTGTGTCACGCGCAATGTACCCGCCTTTTACCGTCGTTTTTCTGGCTGTCGTAGTCATAACCTACTCCTCAGTACACTCATAATATGGCGATAGCCTGTGACCATAGCAAGCCTATTAGCTCTATCATACAGTTCCTTAAGCGACAGTTCACAAACCGTCCACAAATGCAAATCTCACAAACGGTCAGTCCCACTTATAGTTGAAACTCACCGAAATCCGCTCTTCCTCGGCCATGTTCATCGGCACCTCGTGGCGCAGCCAGCTTTCCCATAGCAGGACATCGCCCACCTGCGGCTTCATATAGATGAAGGGCTGCAAATCGCGTCGCCCGCCTTTCAGCCGCGTCGGCGCGGCCATCATGCGGCCCGAACGCGGGTCTTCCAGCTTTAGCGCGCTCGCGCCTTCAGGCATCGCCACATAGGTGGTGCCGGAAATCACACTGTGCGGGTGCAGATGGCTGGAATGCATGCCACCCTCGGGCAGGATGTTGATCCACAGATCTTCCAGCTTCAGCTTACCCTCACCCAGATCAAACTCCAGATCCTTGGCAAAAGCCGCCACATGGCTGTCCAGCGCCTTGACCAAATCGGCGAATATCGGAAACCGCCAGGGCAGGTCGGTCAGCGAGGCATAGCTGGTGTAACCGGGATAGCCGTTTTCTTCGCACCAGTCCTGACCGGCCTCGTCATCCTCGGCGACGACAAGGCACGAGTTTTCCAACTCTTCCGCATCGATCGGGGGACCGAATTCGGACAAAGAGGCACGATAGAGGCGGGTGACGAAGAGTGATTCAATCTGTGGCATGGCGCCGTCTTAACCCAGCCGCGTGGCGAAGGCGATGGCTGTTTTGCGAGGCTCTGCCTCGCGCTCCGGGATATTTGCGGCCAGATGAAGAACGGATCCCCTGCTTCATCTGGCTGCAAATATCCCGGGGGAGGCGCGCGGCACGCGCGACGGGGGCAGAGCCCCCTATGGAAAAACCCCCGCCGGTGTTCCGACGGGGGTCAATCTTGTCACGAGCGGGGGTGCCCCCGGATCGCTTACCAGTCTTCGCGAACCACGACGCGGGTCTTTATCGGCAGCTTCATCGCAGCCAGGCGCAGGGCCTCGCGGGCGATGTCGTCATTGACGCCGTCGATCTCGAACATCACGCGACCGGGCTTAACCTTGCAAACCCAACGGTCGACCGAACCCTTACCTTTACCCATACGAACTTCGATCGGCTTTGCCGTAACCGGAGTGTCGGGGAAGATGCGGATCCAGACACGGCCCTGACGCTTCATGTGACGCGTCATGGCACGACGTGCAGCTTCGATCTGGCGTGCGGTTACACGCTCAGGCTCAATCGCTTTCAGGCCGTAGGTGCCAAAGTTCAGATCAGAGCCGCCCTTGGCTTCGCCCTTGATCCGGCCTTTGTGCATCTTGCGGAATTTTGTACGCTTTGGTTGAAGCATATCTTTCCCTCCTTAGCGACGACCGCCACCAGCACCACGAGGTGCAGGGCCGTCCTGGAGTTCCTGTGCTTTACGGTCACGTGCCTGCGGATCGTGCTCCATGATCTCCCCTTTGAAGATCCAGACCTTGATCCCGATGATCCCGTAGGGGGTCATCGCTTCGGCATGTGCGTAATCGATGTCGGCGCGCAGAGTGTGCAGCGGCACACGGCCTTCGCGGTACCATTCGGTCCGTGCGATTTCGGCACCACCCAGACGGCCAGCGACGTTCACCCGGATACCCAGGGCGCCCATGCGCATGGCGTTCTGTACGGCACGCTTCATCGCGCGGCGGAACGAAACACGGCGTTCCAGCTGCTGAGCGATCGACTCGGCAACCAGCTGACCGTCAAGCTCGGGCTTGCGCACTTCGACGATGTTCAGGTGCAGTTCGCTGTCGGTCATCGCAGCCAGCTTCTTGCGCAGAACTTCGATGTCCGCACCTTTCTTGCCGATGATGACACCCGGACGTGCGGTGTGGATCGTAACGCGGCACTTCTTATGCGGACGTTCGATGATCACACGGGCAACACCGGCCTGCTTGCACTCTTTCTGGATGAACTCACGGATCTTGAGGTCTTCCAGAAGAAGATCACCGTAGTCCTTGGTATCTGCGTACCAGCGGCTGTCCCAGGTGCGGTTGACCTGAAGGCGCATGCCGATCGGATTGACTTTATGTCCCATTAGGCTTGCTCCTCAACTTGACGCACCTTGATGGTGATCTCCGAGAACGGCTTCATGATCTTGCCGAAACGGCCACGGGCCCGCGGGCGACCGCGCTTCATGACCAGGTTCTTGCCAACCCAGGCTTCGGCGACGATCAGCTCGTCAACGTCCAGGTTGTGGTTGTTTTCGGCATTCGCGATTGCGGACTGCAGGCACTTCTTGACGTCCTGCGCGACACGCTTGTTCGAGAAAGTCAGGTCGGTCAGGGCCTTCTCGACTTTCTTGCCGCGGATCATAGCTGCTACCAGGTTCAGTTTCTGCGGGCTGGTGCGAAGCATGCGCGTTTTCGCCATTGCTTCGTTTTCAGCCACGCGGCGGGGGTTCTTTTCCTTGCCCATGACTTACTTCCGCTTCGCTTTTTTGTCTGCGGCGTGGCCATAATAGGTCCGTGTCGGCGAATATTCACCGAACTTCTGACCGATCATGTCTTCCGAGACGTTTACCGGGATATGCTTCTGGCCGTTGTACACACCAAAGGTCAGACCCACGAACTGGGGCAGAATGGTGGAACGACGCGACCAGATTTTGATGACTTCGTTGCGGCCCGACTCGCGCGCTGCTTCGGCTTTTTTCAGCACGTAAGCATCGACGAAAGGACCCTTCCAAACAGAGCGAGACATGGATTAACGTCCCTTCTTCTTGGCGTGCCGCGAGCGGATGATCAGCTTCTGGGACGCTTTGTTCTTGTTGCGGGTACGCTTACCCTTGGTGTCCTTACCCCACGGCGTAACCGGTGTACGGCCACCCGAGGTACGACCCTCACCACCACCATGCGGGTGATCGATCGGGTTCATTGCAACACCACGAACCGACGGACGAACGCCCTTGTGGCGCATACGACCGGCTTTACCGAGGTTCTGGTTGCTGTTGTCGGGGTTGGACACGGCACCGATGGTGGCCATGCATTCCTGACGGACCATGCGCAGCTCGCCCGAGCTCAGACGGATCTGAGCGTAACCGCCATCGCGGCCCACGAATTGCGCGTAAGTACCGGCCGCACGTGCGATCTGACCGCCTTTGCCAGGCTTCATCTCGATGTTGTGGACGATGGTACCGATGGGCATGCCCGAGAACGGCATTGCGTTGCCCGGCTTGATATCGGCCTTTGCCGACGCGATGACCTTGTCACCAACAGCCAGACGCTGCGGAGCCAGGATATACGCCTGCTCGCCGTCTTCGTATTTTACCAGTGCGATGAACGCGGTCCGGTTCGGGTCATATTCGATCCGCTCGACGGTTGCCGCGACATCAAATTTGTTCCGTTTGAAGTCAACGATCCGGTAGAGACGCTTTGCGCCACCGCCGCGGCGGCGTGAAGTGATCCGTCCGGTGTTGTTCCGGCCGCCCGATTTGGTCAAACCCTCTGTAAGAGACTTGACCGGACGTCCTTTCCAAAGCTCCGAACGGTCGATCAGCACCAGCCCGCGCTGGCCCGGCGTCGTCGGCTTGTACGACTTGAGTGCCATGCTTTCTGTCTTCCGTTTAGCAAGTGCAGGGGAGGTCCCCCGCTATGTGATAGGCCCCCGTAGGTGCCAAAGGTATAGGGCCCCGAAGGTCCCCGGTTGCAAAATATCTAAGGCCCCGGAACGAATCCGAGGCCGCAAGATTGGGAGCGTTTAGCAGTGTTGGCGGTGGGTGGCAAGGGGGGAGAACCGTTAAGTTAATGCGTCGAGCAAAACCTCCTAGCTTTTATCTAGAGCTTTTGAGATCGCTTGCGAAACAATAGTGGAAAACCTGTCCGCTATCGATTGCAAAGTGCCATCATCAATCCTACTTGCCCCACCCGACACTTGGTTGTGTTGTTGACCAAACATTCGCCCAATCAGTTCAGCCTTGATCCTCCTTTGATCGGATTCTTCTAAGCTAGCCATGAAAGGGTCTAGAGCCTTAGTTTCCAGAGCAAATGATCGCATTTGCTTCTCATTGTCACGATGCAGCTTTGATTGCCTAGAGGCGTAGCCGGCAGTAACAAGTAAGATAGCCGTAAGCGATGCCGCAGTAGTAATGTTAGCCCAGTTTAGTGCGCCATTTTCGTTCTGCTCAAATCCCATCCAGTATCTAAACCCCAGCCAAATAACCGCGGCAGCAAGCGCCCCCATTGATATCCAGCGCCATAAGTCAGCCTCTTTCTTCTCTTCTCCAGCACTACTTTGATATCCCCCCGCGACACTATCTCTTCCAACCAATTTGTGAATCTCCAAAACGGCTTGGTGTTTCTCCCTGACGTCTTCTAGAGTAGCTTCTCCTTGCTGCTTGAATGACTTCAGTAGAGCCGTGAGCTTGTCTATTTGAGCTTTGCCAATTGCCTCGTGCTGACTATCAACTTTCGTTCGCCAATCAGATAGTAACTCCTCGAACTTTGCTTCGCGCTCGATTTGAGCTCCTGAGTACTCCTCGGCCCTAGCCGTTTGCTTCTCTGTGAAATCAGATTGCCACTCTGACAGCCTTGCTTCCGTGTCCGTCGAAAGGCTTTCTAGCCTATGGCTTAATTCGTTTGACTTATTTTTGAGTTCTGTGTTTTGTGCGTCGGTTTCTTCGAGTTTCTTGCGTGTGTCTCGCAAAAATTCATCCATGGATGACGAGAGTGATTTAAAAGCATCTTCGGAATGTCGAATTACTTCCTGAGACTCTGGGAGCCGCGACATTGCTGCCAAATGATAAATTTGCGGAGCATATTGTGTGATATGATTGTTGGCGGATTGCAGGGCACCCAATTGAGGCGTTGCAGCGTTATTCTGGACCTGTTGAAAAAAATTTGGGTTCCTCAAGTGTTGATTGATTTGGTCCAACCAAGCTTGCGGTACAAATTCAGCGTCCAAACCAGTTACTATCTCGCGCAGGTTTTCGACGACTTTCTTCAAACGTCTCAACTCGTCCTGATGATCGGTTTCCAGTGCTTTCGTATCAACGTCTAATAACTCTGCTGTTTGACGCAGCGTTTCATGCAACGGGTGATTGTCAAAATCGTTCGACCAGCGAGACAACTTACATTCCTTCCAAATCAATATCTGCACACTTTATGCATGCAAAACACCAAGTGCTAGAGGTTGCAGGAAAGCCTAAGACAAAAAATCTCCGTTTTCGCGAAGGCATTTTCTCTGTCAAAAAGCCCGCCGCGTCATCGACTGCCCGTCCCGGCGGGCTGGCGCTTTGGGGACGTTTGCGTCTCGCTAGGAATTCGGATGTATCTGGCACCATAAAGCGCACTGATCAGGCGTGACAGCGCCATCCCACGGGCAGTTGCTGGCGCGGCTCATCGCTCCGCTGGAACAGTCAGGATCAGGGACGGGTTGCCCCTCACCCATACAAAGCGCGGGCCTCGGCGAAGGACAGCAGTCGACGGCTTTGCTCATCCCACAGGTGCAGGCGCGCGTTGGCGAGGCTTTCGCGGATGGTCATTCGGTTGCTGTTGGCCAACTCATCATGGTCGCGCAGCACTTCGGTCAGGCGATAGAACGGAATGCGGCTGTACAAATGATGCACGTGGTGGATGCCGATATTGGCGGTGAACCACTGCAACACGGACGGCAATATATAATGAGAGCTTCCGTGCAGCGCCGCTTCGTGCAACTGCCAGTCTTCATCGGCGTCCCAATGCGTGTCCTCGAACTGGTGTTGTACATAGAACAGCCATACCCCGGCGGTGGCGGCAATCAGGGTCGAGGGCAGGAAGATCAACACCATCGGCATCAGCCCGCCAAAATAGTAAATGGCCACAAGCGCAACCAGAATGGCAAGATTGGTGGCCATCGCGCTGACCCAGAACCGGACGCTGTCGGTCAGTCCCAGTGGAAGGCGGTTCTGAAACAGGAACAGATAACCGGGGCCAAAGACAAACAGGGTGATCGGGTTTCGATACACACGATACCAGAACCGGTTCATCGGGGTTTTCGCCTGATATTCGGCCACGGTCAGGGTGTGGATATCGCCCATACCGCGCTTGCCCAGATTGCCGGAACTGTTGTGATGTGTGGAATGCGTGCGGCGCCAGACATCATAAGGTGTCAGCGTCAGAACTCCGATCGCGCGTCCAACCCAGTCGCTGACCGTCCGGTTCTTGAAGAACGCGCCGTGCCCGCAATCATGCTGGATGGCAAACAGGCGCAACAGAAAGGCCGCGTTGAGAACGGAAATCGCAAAAGCCAGCCAATAGCTGACCGACAGCGACATCCAGGACAAAGCCCAGAGCGCGAAGAAGGGGATGATACTGACGCCCAGTTCAAACGCGCTGCGCAGCTGATCGGGTTCGCGATATTTGGCAAGCGTTGTGACCCAGTCACATGCAGCGGTAGCCCCAGGCTGTGTCCGGGTCGGAAGAGTGGTTTCAGTCATGCGCCTGCCAAGTTCTTGTTTGTGGCAATCCGGATAGACTACCGCCCGGTCATGGCAAGCGATATTTGCCAAAATCGCCATATTTCGTGCTCAATTTTCGGTCAGACCCCGGTGAAGGTGTCCTTTTGGGTTCACCTTGCGGGGCTGGTCCCGGGGCTTTGGCCGGTCAGGCCGAGCGGCTGGCGATCTACAGGCTTGCCAAGGGGGATCATCGGGCCTATACGCCTGCGGTGGCTTTTTGGCCGCGAGAATCAAAACCAAGAAATGCCGTGTTTGGCCCATCACGCTTCGGGGGTCATATCCGGCTTAGGAGAAGCGAAATGAAACTGAACGAATTGCGCGACAATCCTGGCGCCGCCCCAAAACGCACCCGCGTTGGCCGTGGTCCGGGTTCCGGCAAAGGTAAAATGGGTGGCCGTGGTATCAAAGGCCAGAAATCCCGCTCGGGTGTGGCCATCAATGGCTATGAAGGCGGTCAGATGCCCTTGTACCAGCGTCTTCCCAAGCGTGGCTTCAACAAGCCCAACCGCAAGGAATTCGCCGTCATCAACCTGGGCCTGATCCAGAAATTCGTCGAAGCCGGCAAGCTGGACGCCAAGGCTGCGATCACCGAAGACGCTCTGGTTGCGTCCGGTCTGGTCCGCCGCAAGCTGGACGGTATCCGCGTTCTGGCCAAAGGCGAGATCAGTGCCAAGGTGAATCTGGAAGTGACCGGTGCGTCGAAAGCTGCTGTCGAGGCAGTTGAAAAAGCGGGCGGTTCACTGAAAGTCACAAAAGCCGCTGCGGCAGAGTAAGCGCTTGTGAGCGGGCAAAGACCCGCTTACATAGACTTCAGAGTTTTCCAAGACGCCGTCCGAGCCGGAAAACGGTTCCGGGCGGCGTTTGCATAAGAGAGACCGACTTTATGGTATCAGCAGCAGAACAAATGGCAGCCAACACAAGCTGGGCTGCCCTTGGCAAGGCCACCGATCTGCGCAACCGCATCCTGTTCACGCTGGGTTTGCTGATCGTCTATCGTCTGGGCACCTTCATTCCGGTGCCGGGGATCGACGGAGCAGCATTGCGCGAGTTCATGGAGCAGGCGGGGCAGGGCATCGGCGGCATGGTTTCGATGTTTACGGGCGGGGCGCTTGGCCGAATGGGCATCTTTGCCCTTGGCATCATGCCCTATATCTCGGCCTCGATCATCGTGCAGCTGCTGACATCGATGGTTCCCGCGCTCGAACAGCTCAAGAAAGAGGGCGAGCAGGGCCGCAAGAAGATCAACCAATACACCCGTTTCGGCACCGTGGCACTGGCCACCGTGCAGGCCTACGGTCTGGCTGTGTCGCTGGAATCGGGCGATCTGGCGACCGATCCGGGCCTCTTCTTCCGCATGTCGACCATGATCACGCTGGTTGGTGGCACCATGTTCCTGATGTGGCTGGGTGAGCAGATCACCGCGCGCGGCATCGGCAACGGTATCTCTCTGATCATTTTCGTCGGCATCATCGCCGAGGTTCCCGCCGCCCTGGCGCAGTTCTTCGCGTCGGGCCGTTCGGGCGCAATCAGCCCCGCTGTGATTGTTGGCGTGATCGTGATGGTGATTGCCGTCATCATGTTCGTGGTCTTCATGGAACGGGCGCTGCGAAAGATCCATATTCAGTACCCGCGCCGTCAGGCCGGGATGAAAATCTATGAAGGCGGCTCCAGCCACCTGCCGGTCAAGGTCAACCCCGCGGGCGTGATCCCGGCGATCTTTGCCAGCTCGCTGCTGCTGCTGCCGGTGACGATCTCGACCTTCTCGTCGGGCGCTGCAAACGGGCCGGTCATGTCGTGGCTGCTGGCCAATTTCGGCCCCGGACAGCCGCTGTATCTGCTGTTCTTCGCGTCGATGATCGTGTTCTTTGCGTATTTCTACACGTTCAACGTGTCGTTCAAGCCGGATGATGTGGCGGACAACCTGAAAAAGCAGAACGGGTTCGTGCCCGGTATCCGCCCCGGCAAGAAAACCGCCGAGTATCTGGAATACGTGGTCAACCGCGTACTGGTGCTGGGTTCGGCCTATCTGGCCGCCGTCTGTCTGCTGCCTGAAATCCTGCGGGGCCAATTTGCCATCCCGTTCTATTTCGGCGGCACCTCGGTTCTGATTATCGTCTCCGTGACCATGGATACGATCCAGCAGGTTCAGAGCCATCTTCTGGCGCACCAATACGAAGGGCTTATCGAAAAGTCTCAACTGCGCGGCAAAAGCAAGAAACGCGGCAGGAAGGGACCCTCTCGTCGATGAATATCATTCTGTTGGGCCCCCCGGGGGCAGGGAAAGGAACGCAGGCGCGTCATCTGGTTGAAACACGCGGCATGGTGCAGCTCAGCACGGGCGACATGCTGCGCGAAGCCAAGACCTCGGGCACCGAGATGGGCCGCAAGGTTGCGGCGATCATGGACGCGGGCAAGTTGGTCACCGATGAAATCGTGATCGGCCTGATCGAAGAGAAACTGACCACCGAAACAGGCGCCGGTTTCATCTTTGACGGCTTTCCCCGCACGCTGGCGCAGGCCGATGCTCTGGCCGCTTTGCTGGCCAAGCTGGGCCAGTCGCTGCACACCGTGATCGAGATGCGCGTTGATGACGACGCGCTGGTGGGCCGGATCACCGCACGCTCAACCTGCGGCGGGTGTGGCGAGGTCTATAACGACAACACCAAGCCGATCCCGGCAGATGGCAAATGCACCAATTGCGGCAAGGAAAATGATTTCCAGCGCCGCGCCGATGACAATGAAGACAGCCTGCGCACGCGCCTGATGGAATACTACAAGAAGACGTCTCCGCTGATTGGCTATTACTACGCCAAGGGCGATCTGCGCCCCGTGAACGGGCTGGCGGATATCAAGGAAGTGACGGCGTCGATCGAGGCGATACTGGGTTAGTCCGCCGGGACTTCGTATGATTTATCGAAACGCAGCTGTGCCTCCTGAATTGGAGCCAAAGATTGATCTTTATAGAGATCTTTTGGAAGAGGGGCGCAGCCTTTTCTTAAAGTCTACGAAGCGATGGTTTTTGCTTGGATTACCCATCGTTGCATTGTGGCTGTTCTTGGCAGAGTACATTTTGCAGTATATCAGCGTTTCTCTGTTCTACCTCTTCACTGTATTTGGTTTACCTGCTTTGATCACGTGGGATATCCGCCGTAAGCGGGATGCTTTGCAAAACCAGATTTTCGCTATTCAGTATGAGTTTCAACGAAAGGGATTGAGCATCGCTCACGATCCAGGGTCAAACATCAGCGTTGATAAGTGGTCTTAACTGCTCCAAAGTTCGCGATATCTAGGCTTTTGAGTTCTCTGTAATTACCTTCGAGATTGACGGTCCTCGTTTCGGACTTGACGCCAGCGCCAAAAGCCCATATCGACCCCCATCCCTAAAGGGAATCAAGACCGCATGCGGGATTCGTCCCAATTGCCCCGACCACCTCGAATAATACTGGACCCTCTGGCGTCACTGCCACGGTAAAGTGTTGTGAAAAAAGGTTCCGGAGTTACGGAACCGCAACAAAAAGGAAAGTGACACGTGGCACGTATTGCCGGCGTAAACATCCCGACTGCAAAGCGGGTTCCAATCGCCCTCACATATATCACCGGTATCGGCAACACCTCGGCCAACGCAATCTGCGAAGCCGTGGGCATTGAAGCGCACCGCCGCGTCAATGAACTGTCGGATGCCGAAGTTCTGGCCATCCGTGAACATATCGACGCCAACTACACCGTCGAAGGTGACCTGCGTCGCGAAGTTCAGATGAACGTCAAGCGTCTGATGGACCTGGGCTGCTATCGCGGTCTGCGTCACCGCCGCAACCTGCCGGTTCGCGGTCAGCGTACCCACACCAACGCTCGTACTCGCAAAGGCCCCGCAAAGGCCATTGCCGGTAAGAAGAAATAAGAGGGGGTCTGACCGATGGCACGCGATAAGACTCGCATCAAGCGCAAAGAGCGCAAGAACATCGCATCGGGCGTTGCCCATGTGAACTCGACCTTCAACAACACCAAGATCCTGATCTCGGACGTACAGGGCAACGCCATCTCGTGGTCGTCTGCCGGTACCATGGGCTTCAAGGGATCGCGGAAATCTACTCCGTATGCCGCGCAGATGGCTGCGGAAGACGCAGGCAAGAAAGCGCAGGAACATGGCGTCAAGACGCTGGAAGTCGAAGTTCAGGGCCCCGGTTCGGGTCGTGAATCGGCTCTGCGCGCACTGGCTGCCGTGGGCTTCAACATCACGTCGATCCGCGACGTGACACCGATTGCTCACAACGGCTGCCGTCCGCCGAAGCGTCGTCGCGTCTAAGCGATCTGGAATTAAGCTGGGGCTGTGTGTTTACACGGCCCCAGCACGTCATTTTGAACCTCGGGCGTCTGCACCTTGTTGGTCATGGGGCGCGGGCAGGAATGGAGGGATTACATGATCCACAAGAATTGGGCAGAATTGATCAAGCCGACCCAGCTGGAAGCCAAGCCGGGCAACGACCCTGCGCGTCAGGCGACACTGGTTGCCGAACCGCTGGAACGTGGTTTTGGTCTGACCCTGGGCAACGCCCTGCGTCGCGTCCTGATGAGCTCGCTGCAAGGCGCGGCCATCACCAGCGTCCAGATCGACAACGTCCTGCACGAGTTCTCGAGCGTGGCGGGTGTGCGTGAAGACGTCACCGACATCATCCTGAACCTCAAGCAGGTTTCCCTGCGCATGGAAGTCGAAGGCCCCAAGCGCCTGTCGATCAATGCCAAAGGTCCGGCAATCGTTACGGCTGGTGACATCAGCGAAAGCGCAGGTATCGAGGTTCTGAACCGCGATCACGTCATCTGTCACCTGGATGACGGCGCCGACCTGTTCATGGAGCTGACCGTCAACACCGGCAAGGGTTACGTTTCGGCTGAAAAGAACAAGCCGGAAGATGCGCCCATCGGTCTGATCCCGATCGACGCGATCTATTCGCCGGTCAAGAAAGTCGCCTATGACGTGCAGCCGACCCGCGAAGGTCAGGTTCTGGACTATGACAAGCTGACCCTGAAGATCGACACCGACGGTTCGATCACCCCCGATGACGCACTGGCCTATGCCGCGCGCATCCTGCAGGATCAGCTGTCGATCTTCGTCAACTTCGACGAGCCGGAATCGGCAAACCGTCAGGACGAAGACGATGGTCTGGAGTTCAACCCGCTGCTGCTTAAGAAAGTGGACGAGCTGGAACTGTCGGTCCGTTCGGCAAACTGCCTGAAGAACGACAACATCGTCTATATCGGCGACCTGATCCAGAAGACCGAAGCCGAGATGCTGCGCACCCCGAACTTCGGCCGCAAGTCGCTGAACGAGATCAAAGAAGTGCTGTCCGGCATGGGTCTGCACCTCGGCATGGATGTCGAGGACTGGCCGCCCGACAACATCGAAGATCTGGCGAAGAAATTCGAAGACGCGTTCTAAGCGCGTCTTCCCAAATGCCCGGGATACCGGGGAATGCACGGGCAATCATGCCCCAAGGAGAGCCCCTGACACGCATCGGGGGCCAGACAAAGCAAAACGCGAAAGAAGGAACTAGAAAATGCGTCACGCACGTGGTTACCGCCGCCTGAACCGTACACATGAGCACCGCAAGGCGCTGTTTGCGAACATGGCTGGCTCGCTCATCGAACATGAGCAGATCAAGACAACTCTGCCCAAGGCAAAAGAACTGCGCCCGATCGTTGAAAAACTGATCACCCTGGGCAAGCGCGGCGACCTGCACGCCCGTCGTCAGGCCGCAGCACAGCTGAAAGAAGACAAAGACGTCGCCAAGCTGTTCGAAGTTCTGGGCCCCCGCTATGCCGAGCGTCAGGGCGGTTATGTCCGCATCCTGAAGGCCGGCTTCCGCTATGGCGACATGGCCCCGATGGCGATTATCGAATTCGTGGATCGTGACGTCGACGCCAAAGGCGCGGCCGACAAAGCCCGCGTTGCCGCCGAAGAGGCCGCAGACGAAGAATAAGAAAGCCCTGCTTTCATGTAAAAAAACCCCCGTGTCCCGGACGCGGGGGTTTTTCTTTTGGCAAGTGCCGAACAACAAATCTATTTCAACCAGCCCTGTTCCCGGTAGTACCGGGCCGCACCCGGATGCAACGGTGCCGGTAAGCTACCCTTGATCATGTCGGATGGCTGCAACCCGTTCAGGGCCGGGTGTTTGCCTGCCAACTGAGGCAGGTTCTCAAACGTGAATTTGACGAAAGCATAAACATCCTCATCAGAAACGCCGGCATTGCTCAGCAATGTGGCCTTATAGCCAAACGTTCTGGTCGCGGATGCCACACCTTTATAAGTGTTCGCGGGAATCGTCACTTTGCTGAGTGTATCGGATTTGGAAACCAGACGGTTGATTTCGCTTCCGGAAACCTCAACCAGTTGAATCGGACAGGTCTGCGCTGTCTTTTGAATCGAAGCTGACGGATGGCCGACCACGTTGGCAATGGCGTCGATGTCTCCGGAACAAAGAGCCTTTCGTAGCTGCGTCACCTCGCGCGCTTTGACGGTACGAAATGCCGAGACATCCCAGGTCTGTTCATAGGGGAGTTGCCGAGCAAGGTAGGACGCAGAGCCCCCCAGCCGGACACGTTTTCCATCCAGGTCTTTGATGGAACTAATCCCGGAGCCCTTGCGCGCCACAATGGTCATGGGTTCGCTGTGGATCGCAAACAATGAGCGCAGAGATGGGTCCGGGCCTTTGTTTTCGAAATAGCCTGCCCCCGCCAGCGCGTCCTTGGCCCAGTCGGACCGCACCACGACGATGTCGAACTTGCCACGTCGCAGCTTGGGCAGATTTTCTTTCGGACCATCTGTAGGCCGCGCGCTGCATTTGTAACCACTCGTGCCTTGGGCAAATGACTTGCACAGCAGATTGCCAACACTGAAGTAGTAACCGCTTTTACCGCCTGTCCCCATGGTCAGTTTGGTATCCGCTTGTGCCATTGATGCAGTCAGCCCAAGGCTTGCGGCGAGGATCAGGGTTAATATTTGCAATTTCTTTGGCCGTTTCAGGCAAATTCTCTTGGGCACAATCTGTCCGTTCTTCTTGGTGATTTCGGGCGGACAATTCCAACCCGACCATCCCAAGTCAACGCGCAAGTGGCCGCATCGCGCTTGCAATCCTGCCTGATGCCTCGCATATCCGATGGGCGGGTAATCGACGGAAAGATGATGCGGAAAATCTTGTGCTCTTTGCTGTTGGCCACTCTGGCCGTTTCAGCACATGCCGAAACCAAAGTTCCCACATCGCAGGCCGAAATCAGCCTTGGGTTTGCGCCGGTGGTGAAACAGGCCTCACCGGCGGTGGTGAATATCTATGCCAAGATCGTGCGGCAGGGGCGGGCGAACCCGTTTTTCTCGGACCCGTTTTTTGAGGACTTCTTTGGCCGCGGTTTTAACGAACCGCGCCAACGGGTGCAGAACTCGCTGGGTTCGGGCGTGATCCTGTCTGAGGACGGCTATGTGGTGTCCAACTATCATGTGGTCGGCATGGCAACCGAAATCCGGGTGGTGACGACGGATCGGCGTGAGTTTTCAGCTCAGGTGGTGCTGGGCGACAAGGAAAGCGACATTGCTATCCTGCGGCTGGAACAGGCGCAAGACCTGCCCTACCTGACCCTGCGCGATTCCGATCAGGTCGAGGTTGGCGAACTGACCCTTGCCATCGGCAACCCGTTCGGGGTGGGGCAGACGGTGTCCTCTGGTATCATTTCGGGCTTGGCGCGCACAGGTACGGCGACAGGCAATGCACGCGGGTATTTCATTCAGACGGATGCGGCCATCAACCCGGGCAACTCTGGCGGTGCGTTGATTGATGTGAACGGGGACCTGATCGGGATCAACACGTCTATTCTGACACGCTCCGGCGGGTCGAATGGCATTGGTTTTGCCATCCCCGCAAATCTTGTGGCCGAGTTTCTGAAACAGGCGCAGCAGGGCAATGACAGTTTTGTCAGCCCCTGGGCAGGCATGACCGGTCAGCATATGAGCGCGGACATTGCTGAATCCCTTGGTCTTGACATTCCGCTGGGCGTTGTCATCTCGGACCTGCATGACCTTAGCCCTCTGCGCGAGGCGGGGCTCAAGGTGGGGGACGTCGTGACCCATGTGGACGGGGACGAAGTGAACTCACCCGCCGAGATGAAGTTTCGCATGTCCGTTGCAGGGGTGGGGGGAACCTCGGTTCTGACACGGCTGCGCGGCACCCAGAGCGAAGAGGTTGAGGTGGCGCTGATCAAAGCGCCCGAAGTCCCGGCAGCTGAAAAGACGACATTGGATGAAGACACTGTCCTGCCGGGGCTGGTGGTGTCCCGCGTCAACCCTGCGGTGATCTCCGATATGGGCTTGCCACTGTCCCAGACAGGTGTCGTTGTTGTTGATCCCGGCCCCTATGGTGGACGCGCGGGTTTGCGATCGGGGGATATTCTTGAAAGCATCAATTCCAATGACATCGAACGTCCTGGGGATGTGGAGAATGCGCTGACAGATCCGGGTCGTCGTGTGCAGATGGGTCTTCTGCGCGGTGGCCGGTCAGTCTCATTGCGGTTCCGGCTGTAACCCGTGAGCGATCTGTTCGATACCGGGCCAACGGAACCCACCGCTGCGCCACACCGTCCCCTGGCGGACCGGTTGCGCCCGCAGTCACTGACCGAGGTCATCGGTCAGGAACAGGTTCTTGGCCCGGATGCGCCGCTGGGGGTCATGCTGGCGTCAGGCAGTCTGTCCAGCCTGATCTTCTGGGGGCCGCCCGGTGTCGGCAAGACGACGATCGCACGGTTGCTGGCGCAGGAAACCGATCTGCATTTCGTTCAGATCAGTGCGATTTTCACCGGTGTGCCGGATTTGAAGAAGGTTTTCGAAGCGGCCAAGATCAGGCGTCAGAACGGGCAGGGGACCTTGCTGTTCGTGGACGAGATCCACCGTTTCAACAAGGCGCAGCAGGACGGTTTTCTGCCGCATATGGAGGACGGCACGATCCTTCTGGTCGGGGCCACGACCGAGAACCCGTCCTTTGAGCTGAACGCTGCGGTTCTCAGCCGGTCGCAGGTTCTGGTGCTGGAACGGCTTGGTCTTTCCGATCTTGAACGCCTGACCCAGCGTGCCGAAAAAGAGCTGGACCGCGCGTTGCCGTTGACACCCGCAGCCCGCGATGCGTTGCAGGAAATGGCCGATGGTGACGGGCGGGCGTTGCTGAACCTGATCGAACAGGTCTCGGCCTGGAAGGTGGATGCGCCACTGGACACGGACGCGCTGTCGACGCGGCTGATGCGGCGGGCGGCGAAATATGACAAGTCGGGCGATGAACATTACAACTTGATTTCAGCCCTGCACAAATCGGTACGCGGGTCCGACCCGGACGCGGCGCTGTACTGGTTCGCGCGAATGCTGACAGGGGGCGAAGACCCGCGCTATCTGGCGCGTCGGATCACACGGATGGCGGTTGAGGATATCGGCCTGGCCGACCCGCAGGCACAGGCCATCTGCCTGCAATCCTGGGAAACGTATGAGCGGCTCGGCTCCCCCGAAGGTGAGCTGGCGCTGGCGCAGGCGTTGGTCTATCTGGCCCTGGCCCCGAAATCCAACGGTGCTTATGTCGGCTATAAGGCAGCGATGCGGCTGGCCAGGCAATCGGGCAGCGAGCCACCGCCCAAACATATCCTGAATGCCCCTACATCAATGATGAAGGATCAGGGATATGGTGCCGGCTATGCGTATGACCATGACGCCGAAGACGGGTTTTCCGGTCAGAACTATTTCCCTGAAACGATGAAACGCCCGGTTCTGTATCAACCGGTCGAGCGTGGGTTCGAGCGTGAGCTGAAAAAGCGCCTCGATTACTTCGCCAAGCTTCGGACCCAGCGCAACAGCTAGGCTGGCTGGGAATGTATTGATCGTGCCGAGAAGTGGCGGGCGGTGCTGAGCCCCCTCGAACGCCAAAGGTTCCTGTCTGATACCTTGACTCTTGCCGCATTGCGCGCGAGAGACCCCCATGATTTCTGGGACACGGACAAAGACACAATCCGGGCGGATCACCCGCGCGGCGCAAGGGGCAATGGCATGAGTGGCGTACAGATGATTACAGTCGCTGAAGGGGACGGCGATCAGCGTGTGGACCGCTGGTTGCGCCGCCTGTTCCCGCATGTCAGCCAGGGCCGCATCGAAAAGATGTGCCGCAAGGGAGAACTGCGTGTGGATGGCAGCCGGGCCAAGGCCTCGACCCGATTGGAGGTCGGTCAGGTGGTTCGTGTGCCGCCGTTGCCGGGGCCTGATCACAAACCGGTTGAGGTCAAGCATCGTATCTCGGATGCGGATGCCAAGATGATCCAGTCCTGCGTGATCTACCGTGATGATCACATTCTGGCCCTGAACAAACCGCAGGGCCTGCCGGTACAGGGCGGCAGCGGGCAGACCCGGCATGTCGACAGCCTGTCCGAGGCGTTGCGGTTTGGGTATGACGAAAACCCGCGTCTGGTTCACCGCCTGGACAAGGACACGTCAGGAGTTCTGCTGCTGGCCCGCACGCGCGAAGCGGCAAAGGGGCTGACAGCCGCTTTCCGTCACCGCGATACACGCAAGATTTACTGGGCGCTGGTTGCAGGTGTTCCCACGCCATATCTGGGTGAAATCAAGACGGGACTTGTGAAAGCAGCTGGTCATGGCGCGCATGGCGAGGGTGAAAAGATGATCCCCGTCCATATGAACGAGATCGACAGCACCCCCGGTGCGAAACGGGCGCATACACATTATGCGACCCTCTACCGGGTGGCCGGGCGCGCCGCTTGGGTGGCGATGGAGCCAATCACGGGCCGCACCCACCAACTGCGCGCGCATATGGCAGCGATCGGGCATCCGATCATCGGCGACGGCAAATACGGTGGCTCGGGGCAGGAAAACCTGGGTGATGGCTGGGGCGCGCAACTGGGTGGGATCATCAGCAAAAAGCTGCATTTGCACGCGCGGCGACTGTCATTCCTGCATCCGATAACGCGCAAACCTGTGACCGTGACCGCGCCCTTGCCGGAACATATGAAACACAGCTGGGACACCTTCGGCTGGACCGAAGATCTGGCCGCAGACGACCCGTTTGAGGCGCTGCAATGAGCGCACCCCTGCGGCTGGTTCTGTTTGATGTCGATGGCACTCTGGTCGACAGTCAGGGCAGTATCGTTCACGCCATGACCACCAGCTTTCAGGCGGCGTCGGTACCTGTACCGACGCGAGAGGTGATCCTGTCCATTGTCGGGCTGTCCCTGCCACATGCCATCGCACGATTGGTTCCGGACCAACCTTCCTCGGTCCAGAACGATCTCGTTGAAGGGTACAAGGAAGCTTATCACGCGCATCGCTTGGATTTGGGCGCTGCCAGCTCTCCGCTCTATCCCGGCGCGCGAGAGGCAATTGAAGCCTTGCACGCCGTACCCGAAGTGCTTCTTGGGGTGGCAACCGGCAAATCCCAGCGCGGGCTTGATGCGTTGATCGAAGTGCATGGGCTTGAGCGCTACTTCGTCACCCGGCAGGTCGCCGACCACCATCCGTCGAAGCCGCATCCGTCCATGGTGCAGGCCGCGTTGGCCGAGACCGGTGTCGAACCCGACTGCGCGGTGATGGTCGGCGATACAAGCTATGACATGGACATGGCCGCCGCTGCCGGGGTGCGCGGCATCGGCGTGGCATGGGGATACCATGATCGGTCTGCTTTGACCTCGGCCACCTGCATGATTGAGACCTTTGACCAGTTGCCCACTGCGCTGGCCGGGATATGGAACTGAAACATGAGTGACTGGAAACCGAAACGCTTCTGGAAAGAAAGCCGGACCATCGATGTTGAAGGTGGGTTTACGGTTGAACTGGATGGCCGCCGCGTCAAGACCCCTGCCAAAGCAGCGTTGATCCTGCCGACCCGCGCCATGGCCGAAGCGGTTACAGCGGAATGGGATGCCCAGCAGAGTGAGGTAGATCCGACGACGATGCCATGCACCCGATCGGCGAATGCGGCAATCGACAAGGTTCGGTCCCAGCATGGGGAAGTTGCCGACATGCTTGCGGATTACGGCGATTCCGACCTGCTATGTTATCGGGCGACACACCCGTCAGAGTTGCAGGAACGTCAAAGCACCGAATGGGACCCGGTACTGGATTGGGCCGAGGTCGCACTGTCTGCTCGCTTGCGGCCAGTTATCGGTGTGCTGCACAAGCCGCAATCTGACGCAGCCCTGTCGGCGCTGCGTGCTCGCGTCCATGCGCTGGACGCGTTCCAACTGGCGGCGTTCCACGATCTGGTCAGCTTGTCGGGGTCATTGATTCTCGGGTTTGCAGCTGCCATGGATTGGCGCGAACCAGCCGAAATTTGGCGCATTTCGCGCCTGGACGAAACCTGGCAGGTCGAACAATGGGGTCACGATGACGAGGCCCATGCGGTTGCCGAAACGAAGAAAGCCGCATTTCTGCATGCTAAACGCTTCTTTGATATGTCGGTTTGATCCTTATTTTCCGATTTTTGGCCAAATGTTCAAATTGGTTGGGGTCTGATCCATCGTTTTCGATGATCCGACCCTTGACGTTTGTTTATGAATACGCCCAAACTCAGTGCCACTAAAGGGGAGACACCTTTGGAGTAACCTATCCGGCATCCACTTGCCGGGCAGAGCCGCCTCTGATGGGGCGGGAAATCAGGAAGAGGTAAAAATGAAAAAATCCGTAATCTTGGGCGCGGCAACGATTGCCGGTCTTGCTGCTGGCGCAGCCGTGGCAGGGACCGTTGACGACGTTAAAGCGCGCGGCAAGCTGAACTGTGGTGTGACCACCGGTCTGGTTGGCTTTGCTGCTCCTGACGCCAACGGCGAATGGCAGGGCTTTGACGTATCGCTGTGCCGCGCTGTCGCCGCAGCCGTTCTGGGCGACGCAAGCGCGGTAGAATTCGTTCCGACCACCGGTAAGACGCGTTTTACCGCTCTGGCCTCGGGCGAGATCGACATGCTGGCGCGTAACACCACCTGGACCTTCAGCCGCGACGTCGACCTGAAGTTCGAATTCACCGGTGTGAACTACTATGACGGTCAGGGCTTTATGGTTCCCAAGGCACTGGGCGTAAGCTCGGCCAAGGAACTGGACGGCGCAACCGTTTGTATCCAGACCGGTACCACAACCGAGCTGAACCTGGCGGACTTCTTCCGTTCGAACAACATCAGCTACGAACCGGTTCCGATCGAAACCAACGCCGAAGCACAGCAGCAGTATCTGGCTGGCGCATGTGACGTTTACACCACCGACGCTTCGGGTCTGGCGGCAACACGCGCCACATTCGAAAACCCCGGTGATCACATCCTGCTGCCCGAAATCATCTCGAAAGAGCCGCTGGGCCCGCTGGTCCGCCACGGCGACCACGAGTGGGGCGACGTTGTGCGCTGGACTCTGAACGCGCTGATCTCGGCTGAAGAGCTGGGCGTAACCTCGGCCAATATCGACGAACTGGCCGCTGGAACTGATAACCCGGAAATCAACCGCCTGCTGGGTACCGAAGGCACCCTGGGTGAAATGCTGGGTCTGGACGCTGACTGGGCAGCCAAGGCGATCAAAGCCGGTGGCAACTATGGCGAAGTGTTCGCCAAGAACATCGGTGAAGAAACCCCGATTGGTCTGGCACGCGGCCTGAACGCACAGTGGACCGAAGGCGGCCTGCTGTACTCGCCGCCGTTCCGCTAATATCGACGGAGAAGGGCGCAGGGCAACCTGCGCCCTTTTTCCATCCATAAGAATCACGCCCGTACGGTTTTGAGCAGGGATCAACTCTGCCGACATATTTACGGGATGCACGGGGATATACATAGGTCATGACGACTCTCACTGACCCGCCGAAGGAGCAGTTCCGGCTGTCCATGCTCCTTTATGATACGCGGTACCGATCTGCGACCATTCAGGTTATCGCAATGATTGGTTTTATGCTTCTGGCAGCCTGGATCATTTCCAATACCATCCAAAACCTCGAAGCCCTTGGGAAACCGGTTGAGTTCGGCTTTTTCGCAGAACCGGCCAGTTACGATATCAACCAACGCTTGCTTGAATACGATTCGCGCGACAGTCACTTGCGCGCCGCCTTTATCGGCTTGCTGAACACGCTGGTTGTGGCGGTTCTTGGTTGTATCACAGCAACTATAGTCGGTGTTTTGGTTGGTGTTCTGCGCCTGTCCAACAACTGGCTGGTTGCGCGGATCATGACCGTCTATGTCGAGATGTTCCGCAACGTACCTGTGTTGCTGTGGATCGTTCTGGCCATGGCCATTCTGATCGAAAGCCTGCCAGCACCAAGGGCGTTCCGCGGAGAAAACCCAGAAGCCACGATGAATCTGTTCGATTCGGTCGCGGTGACCAATCGCGGGATTTATGTCCCGGAATTCCTGTTTTCGCGCAGCCTGGGTGATATCCATATATTCGGGACTTCGAGCTTACGGTTCGATATCTCGCTGGACCTGATCGCCATTCTGATCGTGCTCGGCGGCAGCATCTTTGCGATGCGCAAGGTTTCCGCCTGGGCACAAGCCAAGCAAGAGGCATCCGGTGATCGTCCGACCATCTGGCACATCCAGCTGGGTATTCTGTTTGTGCCGATGATCGTCCTTCTCACCATCCTGGGGTTCCACCTTGGTTTCCCTGAGCTGAAAGGCTTCAACTTTACCGGCGGCACACATTTGCGTAACTCGCTGATCGCGCTGTGGCTGGCCTTGTCGCTTTACACGGCGGCCTTCATCGCCGAGATCGTTCGTGCGGGTATCCTGGCCATCTCGAAAGGCCAAACCGAAGCCGCATCGGCGCTGGGTCTGCGCCCGGGCCGGACCATGCGCCTTGTGATCCTGCCGCAGGCATTGCGGGTGATCATTCCGCCCATGATATCGAATTATCTGAACCTGACCAAGAACTCGTCACTGGCGATTGCGGTCGGATATATGGACATCACGGGGACCCTTGGCGGCATCACCATGAACCAAACCGGGCGCGAGCTGGAATGTGTTCTGCTGCTGATGCTGGTCTATCTGTCCATCTCGCTGAGTATCTCGGCGGTGATGAACTGGTACAACAACCGTGTAAAACTGGTGGAGCGGTAATATGAGTGATGTTTCATTTGTCCGCACGGAAATGCTGCCCGAGCAGGCACCGCCTGCTTCCGAGGTCGGTGCGCTGGGATGGGTCAAGCACAACCTGTTCTCAAGTTGGTTCAACACGATCCTGACGGTGGTTTCGCTCTACGCGATCTACTACGTGTTGTCAGGTGTTCTGCCATGGATTTTCCAGTCCGTGTGGAATGCAGACTCTCTCAACGAGTGCCGCGAGATCATGATGGCCACCTGGGGATCGACCCATGGGCACGCCTGCTGGGCGGTTATCAATGACCGCTGGTTACAGTTGCTGTTTGGCTTCTATCCAAGCCATCTGTACTGGAGACCGATCCTTGCGCTGGTTCTGTTGCTGGTCGCATTGGCGCCGGTTCTGTATTCGGATCGCGTCCCAACCAAGATGCTGATCTTTTCAGCAATCTATCCGTTCCTGATGCCTTTCCTGATGTGGGGCGGAACCATCTGGGGGCCAATCTCGGCCGCGCTTGGGTTTGTCGCCGGTTGGTTCGTATACTCGTTTCTCAGCAAACAGGTGAGCGAACTGGTGGGTATGATCGGTGCGGTTGTTGCCGCAGTGATCTGGTGGCTGGTGCTGTCCAGCTACTTCACGGTCGCGATGAGCTCGGTTCTGCCGATTGGCATCGAAGCGGTTGAAAGCCGTCAGTTCGGTGGTTTCATGCTGGCGATCCTGCTGGGCGTTGTGGCCATTGGTGTCTCACTTCCGATCGGAATCGTTCTGGCGCTGGGGCGTCAGTCCGACCTGCTGATCGTCAAATACCTGTGCGTGGGCTTTATCGAGTTCATTCGCGGTGTGCCGCTGATCACTTTGCTGTTCGTGGCGTCGCTGCTTCTGAACCTGTTCCTGCCACCGGGCACCAACTTTGACATCATCCTGCGGGTGATGATCATGATGACCCTGTTCTCGGCGGCCTACATGGCCGAGGTGATCCGGGGTGGTCTGGCTGCCCTGCCACGAGGTCAGTACGAAGGCGCCGACAGTTTGGGCCTGAACTACTGGCAGGCGCAGAGGCTGATCATCATGCCGCAAGCCCTGAAGATCTCAATTCCGGGCATCGTGAGCACATTCATCGGGATCTTCAAGGATACGACGCTGGTGTCGATTATCGGGTTGTTCGACGTGATCGGATTGGCTTCTGCTATCCGCGCCGACACGGCCTGGAACGGCATCTATTGGGAACTGTTCGCGTTCATCGCGTTCCTGTTCTTCATCGTCTGCTTCTCTATGTCCCGTTATTCCATGTATCTGGAGCGCAAGCTTCAGACTGGCCACCGTTAAGGAGTTCAACACATGTCTGAACTTGCAATTGACCGCGAAATCGACCGTTCCAAAATGCAGGTGAGCGACGAGGTCGCCATCGAAATCACCAACATGAACAAGTGGTACGGGTCCTTTCACGTGCTGCGCGACATCAATCTGACCGTCAATCAGGGCGAGCGGATTGTTATCGCGGGTCCGTCCGGGTCAGGGAAATCTACCCTGATCCGCTGCCTGAACGCGTTGGAGGAACACCAACAGGGCACGATCATCGTGGATGGGACCGAGCTGTCGAATGACCTCAAGAACATCGACAAGATCCGGTCCGAGGTTGGGATGGTGTTCCAGCACTTCAACCTGTTCCCGCACCTGACCATTCTGGAGAACTGCACGCTGGCCCCGATCTGGGTGCGCAAGACGCCCAAGAAAGAGGCCGAAGAGCGCGCGATGCATTTCCTGGAAAAGGTGAAAATCCCGGATCAGGCGCTGAAATACCCCGGACAGCTGTCCGGTGGTCAGCAGCAGCGTGTGGCGATCGCCCGCTCGCTGTGCATGATGCCGCGGATTATGTTGTTCGATGAACCGACATCGGCGTTGGACCCCGAGATGATCAAAGAGGTGCTCGACACCATGATCGAGCTTGCCGAGGAAGGCATGACCATGCTGTGCGTGACGCACGAGATGGGCTTTGCCCGTCAGGTCGCCAACCGCGTGATCTTTATGGATGCGGGCCAGATCGTGGAACAGAACGAACCGGAAGAGTTCTTCAATAATCCGAAAAGTGAGCGGACCAAACTGTTCCTCAGCCAGATTCTGGGACACTGAACGTATCAAGATGGTGGAAAGGCGGGGTTTTGCCCCGCCTTTTTCTGTTCCAGCAACTCACGCGCAGTGGTGAAGCCCAGCACGGTGCCCTTATGCCAGCGCACGTCTGACCAGCTGTCGGCGTCGAATTTCAGCACAGTGGTTGCACAAGTCGGATAGTCGAAAAAGCGCATGTGATCCGGCGGCCGTTGCACAAGGCGGTTGGCGAATTCGGCGATTCCGGGATTATGGCCCAACATCAACACAGTCGGTTCCGTGGCGCTTGCTAACTCGCGCAACTTGCCGTCCGCGTCGGCGTGGTAGAGCGATTTGTGAAAGCGGACCTTATCGGCCTTTAACCCCATCCGGGCCCATGTCTCGCGGGTGCGGGTTGACGTCGAGCTTAGCACTTCTTCCGGCAGCCAGCCGTTATCGCGCAGCCATGCACCAATGGCGGGGGCAGACCTGCGCCCACGCTTGTTCAGGGGGCGTTCATGGTCGCCAAGTCCCGGATTGTCCCAGCTGGATTTGGCGTGACGCGTCAGGATCAGGGTGCGGGTCATGACGGGTGAAAAGCCATCATATGATGGGCTGATTGTTCGGGATCGCGCCCTGCGCCAGCGCTGAGCGGGCAAGCGAGGCGGGCCAGACAGCCGCCCGTCATGCAGGACTGCCCCTTAGCGGTATCAAGATGGTTGTGGCAGGCTGCGATGTCATAGAAGTTTTGCGCGTTCAGCGCGCCGACAGGGCAGGCCGTCGTGCACGGCGCGGCGCAGGTGTCACAGGGGGAAACGCCGGACGCCTCGGGGATGGCAAGCTCATGGGCGAAATGCAGTGCGCCGCGATATGAGATCATCATGCCGACCGTGTCATGTGCCAAGGCCCCCACCGGGCTGCTGAAAGTGCGTCCCGATTTCAGGGCCCAGTCGATGAATGGCGCATAGGGCGGACCACCAAAGGGGAAATAGGCCTGTGCACCGAACGCATGCGCCATCTGGCCGACGGTTCTGGTTGACCAGCGGTCTACTGGATCAGGCCCCCGCCATTCCGGCGAGGCTTTCAGAGCAGGCCAGAAATCAGGACCCGCGCCCAGCAAGATCAGAGTGCCAGTGTCAAGTTGCCGGGCTGCCACGCGATGAGGATGCAGCGCGCCCATGACAATCAACCCCGCCTGACGCGCCGCATGTTCTACGCGGCCATAGATTTCCGCATCTGGAACTGAGGAAGGTTGCGCAAGGTCTGTCATCTTCCCTCGGCTGTTGCTGCGATCAGTCTGGCCGTATCAGCGACCCGGCGCCATGTTCCGTGAACAGTTCAAGCAGAACCGCATTTGGCGCGCGCCCGTCAAGTATCACGACGGCCCGAACGCCGCTGTGCAGGGCATCGAGGGCAGTTTCGGTCTTGGGGATCATACCGCCCGCGATGGTGCCTTCGCGGGTCATCTCGCGGATCTGGCCGGCTTTCAGCTCGGTCACCACATCGCCCGCCGCGTTCTTGACGCCCGAGACATCAGTCAGCAACAAAAGGCGGTCTGCTTTCAAGGCCGAGGCTATCGCCCCGGCAGCCGTATCGCCGTTCACGTTGAACGTTTCACCCTCACGGCCCGCGCCCAGAGGCGCGATAACCGGGATCACATCATGTGAGAACAAATCATGCAGGATTTTCGGGTTCATGTCGGAAGGGGTGCCGACATAACCCAGCGACACATCCGTCTGGTCGCAGATCATCAGGTTTGCATCCTTGCCCGACAAACCCACGGCCGAGCCGCCCTGACCATTGATCGCCTGAACGATCCGCTTGTTCACCAGGCCAGACAGAACCATCTCGACAACTTCGACGGTTGCCGTGTCGGTCACGCGCTTGCCGTTCACAAAGTCGGACTGGATATCCAGCTTGTCCAGCATCGCGTTGATCATTGGACCACCGCCATGCACAACAACCGGGTTCACGCCGACCTGCCGCATCAAGACGACATCGCGGGCAAAGCTCTCCATCGCCTCGTCACTGCCCATGGCATGCCCGCCCAGCTTTATGACGACGATGGCCCCATCATAGCGCTGCAGATAGGGCAATGCGCTGTTCAGGGTTGCTGCGGTGGCGATCCAGTCCCGGTTCATGTCACGTGTCTTCATTGCTAAGGTCCCTCTGACCGTCCGTGTTAGGGCCTTTGCACCGCGCTGCCAAGGGCGAAGCTATTCCAGATGCGCAATGATCGAGCGCAGGGTCGGAATCCCGTCGCCTTTTTCGGACGAGGTCAGGACGATTTCCGGGAATGCTGCGGGATGTTTGGACAAAGCCGCACGGGTTTGTTCCAGAACCTTCTCGCGCTCGTTGGCCTTGACCTTGTCGGCCTTGGTGAGAACGCATTGAAAGGTCACGGCACTGGTATCCAGCAACTTCATGATTTCAGCGTCGACCGGTTTAACCCCGTGGCGCGCATCAATCAGGACAAAGGCACGGCGCAGCGTCTGACGACCGCTCAGGTATTGCTTGAGAAGCTTCTGCCATTTTTCCACCACGTTAACCGGTGCATTGGCATACCCATAGCCCGGCAGGTCCACCAGATAGAGGTCTGGGCCTTGCGTGAAGAAGTTGATTTCTTGCGTACGGCCCGGTGTGTTCGAGGCACGCGCCAGCCCCTTTGTTCCGGTTAGCGCATTGATCAGGCTGGATTTGCCGACATTCGAGCGCCCGGCAAAGCAAACCTCCAGCCGGTCAGGGGCGGGCAGACCGGTCATGGCGACCACGCCTTTGACAAATTCAGACGGGCCGGCAAACAGCTTGCGACCGCGTTCTTTGGCGAAGTCATCCGGCTCTTCGGCCAGCGGAAACGGAAGCGTGGTCATAGCACCTCCAGCGTATCATTCAGGCGGATTTCACCACCCTGAATGACTTCTGCATAGACACCGAAATCCTGATGATCCCAGCTGTTCAGCGCGCCCAGAGTATCCGCGTCGCGTTCGCCGGTTTCCGGATTTGCGGTGGTGGCCAGACAGCGTACGATACGCTCGCGCACCCGGAGCACGGTTTCGCCAATGTGAAGGTCTCGGCCCAGCCAGTTGAATTCATCCCACTCAGGCAGGCCTTCGAACCAGATGTTCCCGCGCCATCGCGCCGCAGACAAAGACTGGCCCAGCTTTTGTTCAACAGCGCGATGAGACGCCATGTTGCACAGGCTGATTGACGGGAAATCGGTATCGGTCATACCGCGCCCGGGCACCCGGACAATTCGGGTGGACGCAGCGCGATCCGAGGGCATAAGCGGCTTTACCCAATCCAGGAAAACCGATTGCTCCGTGTCGGGGTGAAAGCTCAGGTCCGGGCGGTCCGGATGGCGCAAAGTGACCTGCTCGCCGTCCAGTTTCGCCCAGATCGCCATCAGCTTGGGGGCTTTTGAACCGCGGCTGAAATTCACACACGGGGCCCATTCCGTCCCGTCGGTCTTGGCCGCTTCATGGGCAACCGCCCAAACGCGATCCCCGGGCATGGTCTGCCCGGGGTTGAGGGTAATCAGGCTCAGGGCTTCACGCCCATGGCTTTTGATCGGGTGACGCCAAAGGCCTGAAACTGTTCCGCTCATTTCTTGTCCGTGTTCGGCAATCGCTTAAAGCCGGATTTGATGTTTCCGAACACATCCGGCGTATAGCCCTGACTGCGCATGATCAGATATTGCTGCGTAAAGGTAATCGTGTTGTTCGCAATCCAGTACACGACCAGACCGCTCGCAAAGCCGCCCAGCATGAACATGAAGACCCAGGGCATCCACGCGAAGATCATCGCTTGTGTGGCATCGGTTGGTGCCGGGTTCAGTTTCTGTTGCAGCCACATCGAGATCCCCAGCAGCAACGGCAGAATACCGATAAAGATCAGCGCCATCAGGGTGTCCGGCTGCGGGCCAGCCCAGGGCAGCAAGCCAAAGAGGTTCATGATCGAGGTCGGGTCAGGTGCGCTCAGGTCCTTGAACGGGCCAAACCACGGTGCCTGACGCAGTTCGATTGTTACGAAGATCACCTTGTACAGTGAAAAGAAGATCGGGATCTGCAACAGGATCGGCAAACAACCGGCAGCGGGGTTCACCTTTTCCTTCTTGTACAGCTCCATCATGCCCTGCTGCATCTTTTGGCGGTCGTCGCCTGCAGCTTCCTTCAGAGCTTCCATCTGCGGTTGCAGTTCCTTCATCTTCGCCATCGAGACGTAGGACTTGAAGGCCAGCGGGAACAGTATTGCCTTGATGATCAGTGTCAGGCCGATAATGGACCAACCCATATTGCCGATCAGCGCATGAATGTTGTGTAGCAGCCAGAAAATCGGCTTGGTCAGGAAAAAGAACCAGCCCCAGTCGATGCTGTCGATGAATTTCTGCACACCGTCAGCCTGGTATTCGCGGATGGTCTCCCACTCTTTTGCACCGGCAAACAGCTGGGTTGTCACCTGCTCGGTCGCACCCGGTGCTACAGTCAGCGTCGGCAACACCGTTTCTGTCTGGTAAATCTTACGACGCGAGTCGTATTTAGCTGCCGCCTTGAACGCAGAACCGGGTTCCGGAATCAGGGTGGTCATCCAGAAGTGATCGGTGAAACCGATCCAGCCGTTGTCCTTGACCTGGTATACCTCGGCCTGCGCGCGCTCGTCCGCATCGATATCAAAATCACGAACGTCGCCATAATCCACTTCGGTCAGAGTGCCATCGGCCATACCGATCACACCCTCGTGCAGAATGAAGAAGTTTTTCAGGCCGGGCAGGTCACCGTCTTCGCCGATGCCGTGGCGCGCAAGAATGCCGTAAGGGGCCAATCCAACTTCAGTTCCGGTCGCGTTTTCGACAGATTGCGTGACCGTGAACATGTAGTTGTCGTCCACCGCGATGGTGCGGCGGAACGTCAGTCCGTTGCCGTTTTCCCAGACCAATGTCACAGGTGTGTCAACACCCAGGGTTCCGCCCTGCTCAAGCGCCCAAATCGTATTTGGTCCGGGAACATCGGTACCGGTCAGGCCCGCGCCAGGGGCCCAGCCATAGAGGGCGTAATAGGCGGATTGCGATCCGACTGGCGACAACAACTCGACAATCGGAGAATCCTCGGCCAGCGAGACCTTGTAGTCTTTCAATGACAGCTCGTCGATCCGACCGCCAGCAAGGGACAGGCTGCCGGTCAGGCGGGGCGTGTCGATATTGATGCGGGGCGCCTCGGCATCGGGTTCAGCTTCGGTGGCGGCCGCAGTTGCCTCTCCGACAGTGCTTGTGTCCGCTGCGCTGGGCGTCTGAACCTCACTGCCTTCGACGCTGGTTATTTCAGCCTGATCCGGCGTTGTCGTCTGTTCCGGAGGGGGGAACAGCACGAACCAGACCAGGATCACGAGAAAGCTGAGCGCGGTTGCGAGGATAAGGTTCTTGTTCTGATCGTCCATCGGGGACAGCCACCTTGAGCAGTGAAAGACACCCGCAGGGTTCAACAGAGTGCAGACCCAAAGGTCAAGCGGAATCGCCCGTCATTTCGTCACGGAGGGGTCTTCTTTGTCACGATTTCCGGTTCCCTACTGCGTTTGTCGCCCGATTTTGGGAACACCGTCGACCTTGTTGCGGTAAGACGTGATCCAATCCTTGGTTTTTTCGAATGGCATGGGTTTGCCAATGCCAAACCCCTGAACATGATCGCAACCCAGTTGGGCCATCAGCGCGTGCTCACCCGGCGTTTCGACACCTTCGGCCAGAGTTTCCAGATGCAAACGTTCTGCCATCATCAGAATGGCGCTGGCAAGCTGTTGCTGGCTTGGGTCCAGATCTGCTTTGGCAACAAATGACCTGTCGATCTTGATGCGCGATACGTTGAACCGTTTGATAGAGCCGATCGAGGCATGTCCTGTCCCGAAATCGTCCAGATCAATACAGCACCCCATTGCCGCAAGCCCGGTAACATTGCGGGTGATGACATCGTCGGGCCGTCTGGAGAACACGGTTTCCAACACCTCGACCGCCAGCCTGTCGGGGGTCAGATCGAATTGATCCAGTTCCCATTTCAGACGGTCGATCAGGCCCGGATTACGCAGTTCGTCAGATGAAAAGTTTATCCCAATGCGCGGCACAGACAGCATGGACCGATCCCAATCGCGCATTGCAGAGAAGGAATGATGCCGCATGGCCTGCCCCAGCCGGTCCATCAGTTCGGCCTGTTCGGCAAAGGGCAGGAACACATTGGGGGCAAGAACCCCTTTCTTCGGATGTTCCCAGCGGGCCAGAGCCTCAAACCCGCTGATACGCCCGGTATCGGTTGAGATCTGGGGTTGAAACCACGGGCGGATCTCACCGCTGTCCAGCGCCGCTTCGAATTCTTTGCGCAAGTTGATCCTGACCTGCGCCCGTCTGCGCGTCTGTGAGGAAAAAGCGCGAATCGTGGATGGCCCGTTTTGTTGTGCCTCCAAAAGGGCGTTGTTTGCGGCTTCCTGCCAATCGACCGCAGAGCCGTCAGTGATACTGCTGCTCAAGCAAAAGCCAATCGAACAGGACATATACACGCCGGTGCCGTTCAACATGATGGGGTCTTCAACGGCGTTTTGCATACGGCCCGACATCTGAATACAAGCTTCAAGATCCAGTTGCCGTGCCGGGTGCAGAACAACCATCATCCTGTTTCCGCCCATCCGGGTTGCGCAATCATTGGAGCGGATCATGTACAAAACGCGTGAGCAGAACTGCTGTGCAACGTGGTTCGCCGCCGCCTGTCCGTGCAGATCAAGCAATTGCGTAAAGTCATCCAGAACCACCGCGAAGCAGGCCGAGTTTTCCCCCTTCAGGCGGGCATCCGCAAATACCTCTTCCAAAACTGTTTCGAACTGGTCCTTTGACAGCAGACCGCCGGGACGCCAAAGCCCTTTACGCGACGGATTGGCTGCGAACGCATTGATGCCTGCGACGATCAGAGGCAAGCACAGGGCCAGTACGACCAGGGCCTGCTCGCCCCCAATCCAGAATGCACTCAGGCAAAGCGCCGGAACAAAGGCCAGCGTGGCTGGGCCGCCCAGAACGGTTTTCAACGAATGGACAAAACGGTCGGTAAGGGGATGGTTCCGCATCAGCTTTCTGGCCTTGGGCATGATCTGCACAAGGCAAAGCCTATGAAACCAGTCTGAGTCAGTCGTTAACGCAGAAGCGGAATCTTATCCAAATCTCCGGATTTTCCGTCGGAGTTTAGTGAAAGGTTAATGAAATCAAACAGCTTTCCATCCAGAAGGTGCGATGGCCGCGCATTTGTTAACGCTCGGAACATAACCTGTCTCCGACCCGGGCTGTTCTTTTCCCATTGATCCAGAATCTGTTTGACCTGCTGGCGCTGCAACCCATCCTGACTGCCGCACAGGTCACAGGGAATGATCGGGTATTGCATTGCCTTGGCAAATTTCTCGCAATCGGCTTCGGCGACATGGGCGAGCGGGCGGAATACGAAAAGATCGCCTTCTTCGTTCACCAGTTTCGGCGGCATCGTGGCCAGGCGGCCGCCGTGGAACAGGTTCATGAAAAACGTCTCAAGGATATCGTCGCGGTGGTGCCCCAGGACGACCGCCGAGCATCCCTCCTCGCGCGCGATGCGATAGAGGTTGCCACGGCGCAAACGGGAACACAGGGCGCAATAGGTCCGGCCCTGTGGGATTTTGTCCATCACAACGGAATATGTGTCCTGATATTCGATCCGATGCGGTACGTCCATTCGACCCAGAAACTCGGGCAGGACCGTGGCCGGAAAGCCCGGCTGGCCCTGATCCAGATTGCAGGCCAGCAGATCGACAGGCAACAGGCCCCGCCACTTGAGCTCGTAGAGAACGGCCAGCAATGTATAGCTGTCCTTGCCGCCAGAAAGACAGACCAGCCAGCGAGGTGGCTTGCCATCCTTGTCGTGGGCGGACGGATCCACCATCCCGTATTGCTCGATCGCTTCACGGGTCTGGCGCACAATACGTTTACGCAGCTTCTTGAACTCGGTTGTCGAGGGCGCGCCGGCAAACAGCGGGTGGATATCGTCTGCATCATCAAACATGCGCCGTGGTTACAGCGGACCGAAGGCCCGGGCAAGGCGTAGAAGCAGGATCAACCGCATTTGGAGAGTAGTTACACCCGTGTTACCCTGCGCGTATTTTTCAGGAGGTATTTTATGGACTATTTCTTTTCCGTCCGCGCCCGCAGCGGCGATCACTATTCAAACAAGATGGGCGCCGCGCGATATCTGGCTATTCCAGGAAATGTCGGGCAACCGGCGCGGCAGCATGAAATACCGCAATCTCAATGGATAAGCCGGATTCAGGCCGAAGCCGGGGCGACGGCTACCGAGAACGGGCATTTTGTCGTCTTCGTGCACGGGTTCAATACCGAGCAATACCAGATGCTGGAACGTCACCGCAAAATACGCACCGGTCTTGAGGCGCATGGTTTTAACGGTGTGGTCATCAGTTATGACTGGCCAAGCGATGGATCGGTTCTGGGCTACAATGTTGACCGGGCTGACGCGCGGCGTGCGGCAGAGAAATTGTTCAGTCACGGGATCACGCGGCTGTCCCGGATGCAGACCACGGATTGCCGGTACAACGTCCATGTTCTGGCGCATTCCATGGGCACGTTCTTGGTGCGCGAAGCCATGGATTATGCAGATGACGACCACGAAACCGCGCAACACAGCTGGATGACCAGCCAGATCGCGTTTGTCGCGGCGGATGTGTCCGCGAAATCGTTCCGTGACGGCAGTTCCAAGACGTCCTCTCTGATGCGACGTTGTACAAGGCTGACATGCTATTACAGCCCCTTTGACGAGGTATTGTCGATTTCAGAGGTCAAGCGTGTCGGGGTATCGCGCCGACTGGGCCGTGTCGGAATGCCAAACGACCGGCCTGAGAAAGCGGTTAATCTGTATTGCGGGTCTTATTTTAAAAATACCCGCGATGAATATGGGGATGGGCCATCGGCGACACACAACTGGTATTTCGATTCGCCCCGGTTTTTCGAAGACCTGCACCATACGTTGATGGGGAAACTGGACCGAGAGGTCATTCCGACCCGCAGCTTCACCGACCGCGGCAACCTGGCGTTGACTTAAGGGTCGGCATTGTCGGGCACCGGATCGTAACCGTCACCGCCCCAGGGGTGGCACCGGCAAATCCGGTGCGCAGCCAGCCACGATCCCCGGATCGCGCCATGTTTTTCCAATGCTTCCAGTGCATAGGCCGAGCATGTGGGCTGATAGCGGCAGTTGAAACCAACCCAGGGGCTGAAAATCAGCCGGTACGCGCGAACGGGCAGGGCGACGATATGGGACAGAAAGGTCATTTGCGATCCGCATGCACTTTGCGAAGCGCATACCGCAAGTCGCTCAGCAGGACGTCATAAGGAAGATCGGCGGTTACATCAGCCCGCCCGATCAGCACATAGTCCCAACCTTCAAGACCATACACAGGCAAGACGGCCCGTGCGACTTCTCTCAGGCGGCGCTTGGCACGATTGCGGGCCACGGCGTTGCCGACTTTCTTTGAGCAGGTAAAGCCAACGCGCAGCCCCACCGCTTCATCCGGAGCGCGTCTGCGGGCCTGCACCATCATCGAAGACGTTCCCTGCCTGCGCGCGCGGGCGGCTTTCAGGAAATCGGCTCTTTTTTTCAGGATCGTCAGGGATGTGGGTAGACAAACAGAAGCCGCCGGGGGCGTATTCCCGGGGTGGTTCTTACCATCCTCAGGGGCCTCCGGCGGCGTCATGTTCATACCCTGATCGGTGGGCGGTTTTACGCGCTCAGCGATTTGCGGCCGCGGGCGCGGCGTGCGTTCAGGATCTTGCGGCCGGCTTTGGTGGCCATGCGCGCGCGGAAACCGTGGCGGCGTTTGCGAACCAGGTTCGAAGGCTGATAGGTGCGTTTCATCGCTCCGTCTCCAATCTATAGCGGTCGGGTGCGGCGCGGATTCGCCTGGCCCTAGTGTTCGAAGCCCGTCCTCTACTGCCAAGCGAAGTGTAAGTCAAACCCCAACGGTCCGGTTTTCGCGGCTTTTGCAACAATTCTGTAAACCGGATGCAGAAAAGATTTCAAATCGGTCGATTATCGTCTGAAACTGTCACGTTCGCGGCCACATAGATCAAGGCCCCGTGAACCCCCTGTTGCCAAAAGCGCAAGCAGCGCATGTTGGGCGTAAGATGAAGCAAGAAGAACCGGAAGGCCAGATGTCCGAAACAAGCCACGCTCCACGAAACGGGTTGGCGCGTCATATCCCGTTGCTGGTGATTCTCGGTGTCGCTGCGGTGGGGTTTTTCACGCTGGGTGATTACCTGACTTTCGAAACCCTGCGCGACAACCGCGAAGCGTTGCTGGCGTGGCGGGACGCCAACTATTGGGCCATGGTGGCCGGGTTCGTTGCCGTCTATATCGTAATCGTCGCGTTTTCGCTGCCCGGTGCTGCTGTCGCCTCGATGACCGGCGGGTTCCTGTTTGGACTGTTTGCCGGAACGGTGTTCAATGTATTTTCGGCCACTATTGGCGCATCGGCCATCTTTTTGGCCGCCCGCTGGGGGTTGGGCAATGCTTTGACGGCCCGGCTGGATGCTTCAAAGGGGACGATTGGGAAGCTGAAAGACAAGTTGCGCGAGAACGAAATCTCGGTGCTGTTCCTGCTGCGGCTTGTTCCGGTTGTGCCGTTCTTTGTGGCCAATCTGGTGCCTGCTCTGGTGGGCGTCAAATTTCGCAATTTTCTGATCACGACGGCGCTGGGCATTGTTCCGGGGGGTATCGTTTACACCTGGATCGGTGTTGGGCTGGGCGGTGTGTTCGACCGTGGCGAAACACCGGACGTTTCTTTGTTGTGGGAACCCTTCGTCATTGGCCCCATTGTCGGCTTGTGTGTGCTGGCTGCTTTGCCGATTGTCATCAAGTCCCTGCGTGGCGGAAAGGACGCCTGATCCATGCAACACCACAAGACAGATATCCTGGTCATTGGGGCCGGGTCCGGTGGGTTATCGGTTGCGGCCGGTGCCAGCCAGATGGGTGCGAAGGTGATCCTTCTGGAAGGGCACAAGATGGGCGGCGACTGTCTGAACTTCGGTTGTGTCCCGTCGAAAGCGCTGATTGCAAGTGGCAAAGCGGCCTTTGGTCAGGCGCATTCCGCCGCGTTTGGTGTGGCCGATGTAAACCCTCAGATCGACTATGCCGCTGCGAAGGATCATGTGCGGGATGTGATTTCCCAGATCGAACCGATGGACAGCCAGGAACGCTTCGAAGCTTTGGGTGTCATGGTGATCCGTGAATATGGCAGCTTTATCACCCCGACCAAGGTGCAGGCCGGAGATCATGTCATCACCGCACGCCGGATCGTGATTGCCACCGGGTCGTCGCCATTGGTTCCGCCAATCCCTGGTCTGGACACAGTGCACTATCAAACAAACGAAACCATCTTCGACCTGCGCGAGCGTCCGGAGCATCTGCTGATCATTGGCGGTGGTCCGGTTGGCATGGAAATGGCGCAGGCTCATGTCCGGTTGGGCAGCAAGGTGACAGTCGTTGAAGGGCAGAAGGCTTTGGGCAAAGACGATCCCGAGGCGGCGTCCGTGGTGCTGGAGGCTTTGCGCAGTGAAGGTGTTGATATCCACGAAAATGCCGTGGTGGCCCAGGTTCGCGGAAGAGAAGGTGTTGTGGAAATCGTGACCGAGAACGGTGATATTCACCGGGGCTCTCACCTTTTGATAGCCGCAGGGCGCAAAGCCAATATTGAGCGTCTGAACCTGGCCGCAGCGGGAATTGACCGCACCCGAACCGGAATCAAGACGGATGACAGCTTACGAACGTCAAACCGCCGGGTCTATGCGATTGGCGATGTCGTGGGGGGGCTGCAATTCACCCATGTTGCCGGGTATCATGCGGGTATCATCATTCGATCCGCCTTGTTCGGCCTGCCCTCCAGGGCGAAAACGGCGCATATCCCATGGGCAACGTTCACCGATCCTGAACTGGCGCAGGTTGGTCTGACCGAAGCTCAGGCCCGCGACCGGCATGGCGACAGGGTGGAGGTTGCGCGCTTTGATTATCACCACAATGACCGCGCTTTGGCCGAGCGCAAAACCAAAGGGTTCATCAAGGTCATGGTGGTGAAGGGCAGGCCCGTTGGTGCCACGATTGTGGGCCATCAGGCGGGCGAGTTGATCAACACGTGGTCACTGGCCTTGGCCAATAACCTGAAGATGGGGCAGATCGCTGCTATGGTTTCACCTTATCCAACGATCGGAGAGCTTAACAAACGCGTTGCCGGCGCTTATTTCTCTCCAAGGCTGTTTGAGAATCAGACAGTTAAACGTGTGGTCAGGTTCGTTCAGCGCTGGATTCCCTGACCTGTAGAGGAGCGTAAATTGAACTCGCTGTCGGGCCGATTTCTGATCCTGACGACGGTCTTCGTCATGTTGGCCGAAGTCCTGATCTTTGTCCCGTCGATTGCCCGGTTCCGCGAGGATTTCCTGCTGAACCGTTTGGAACGCGCCCAGATCGCATCGCTGGCGTTGCTGGCTGACGATATGCTGGCCGAAGATCTTGAGGCTGAATTGCTGGCGAATGCCGGTGTCTACAACGTTGTGTTGCGTCGGGATGAAGTCCGCCAACTCATGCTGTCGTCACCGATTCCCGAGGCAGTCACCAAAACATTTGATCTACGGGATGCCGGTCCATGGATTTTGATCCGGGATGCGGTGAGCCGGATTTTCATACCTGAAAACGAAATCATCCGTATCATTGGCGAGCCGGTCAAGGGTGCAGGGTTGCTGATCGAGGTCACGATCGACAGCGCGCCCTTACGTATGGCGATGGTTGATTACGGCCTGCGCATTCTGGGACTTTCCTTTGTCATCTCGATCATCACAGCGTCTTTACTGTTCCTGGCGGTGCGCGTGGTTCTTGTCCGGCCCATCAAAAGCGTTGTTGGATATATGCAGCGCTATGCCAGCGCACCCGAGGACGCGCGCGGCATCATCTCGCCGAATTCCAGAGTGACGGAATTGCGCGAGGCTGAAGAAGCGCTGAAGATGCTGCAAACGGAACTGACGCAGGCGCTCAAACAGCGCGAGCGGCTGGCGCAACTGGGCGGGGCGGTTGCAAAGGTCAGCCATGACCTGCGCAACATTCTGACATCGGCGCAGCTGTTCACGGACAGGATCGAATCCAGTGATGATCCGCTGGTCCGGCGAATGGCTCCAAAGCTGGTGAATTCGATCACCCGTGCTGTATCGTTGTGTGAAAGCACATTGGCATTCGGCCGTGCAGAAGAACCTGCGCCCACCTTGACGATGGTGCCCCTACGGACAATTGCGGCTGACGTCGCCACCAGCGAGCAGTTGGCAGTAACGGAGGGCAGCGTCGAGATCATGAACGAAGTGCCCGAAGACCTGATCGCCCGCGCCGACCCCGAGCAGTTGTTTCGCGTCATCATGAATCTTGTGCGCAACGCAAGACAGGCGTTGGAAGCCTCGGGTAAGCCGGGTCAAATCACCATCGTCGGGTGTGAATATCAGGATGCCTGGTGTCTTGAAATTCGCGACACCGGGCCGGGTCTTCCGCCAAAAGCACGTGAAAACCTGTTCACACCGTTTCAGGGTGGGGTCCGCAAAGGAGGCTCTGGCCTGGGTCTTGCAATCTCTCAGGAACTGGTGCGCGGGCATGGCGGTAACCTGACACTGAAAGAGACCGGACCCGAAGGAACGATCTTTGAAATCAGGCTTCCGCGCGGTGACATGACTTTTTGATTTTTTTTTTGAAGAATCGGCTTGCACGTCTTTGACCACAGGTCTAAACAGCGCCTCACCAACGCGGACCGATAGCTCAGCTGGATAGAGTACTTGACTACGAATCAAGGGGTCGGGGGTTCGAATCCTCCTCGGTCCGCCACTGGTTTCCTGTTGAACGTCACATGAACCTGACCCAACCTTCATAGTTGGACCAGAAAAGCAGCGAACGTTCGACATCAGAAGGCGCCCCCAACGTTGGACATCAGTTGAATTTGACCTTTGTGTCATCAGCTAACACGCTGCCGCCATTTCGTATTCCCGCAGATAGTGTGGTTTGATCTGACTTCCCTTTCGGAAAATCAGAGCTGATTTGTAGGTCAGACAGCGAAGCTGCCTGTTCCTGCTAATCTGCCACGTGGCGAACGCGGGAGGGGGCGAGGCAATGCTATTGGACAGGGGTGGTGCGGCCCGCTGGCGCAGCCGAGGACACGGCTCTGTCTAATGGGGTTGCCCGAGGGGGAGGGCTGCGCCCTCACCCTGACGGCCAGGGCGTTTGGCTTGTCCAAATCCCGCTGGCCCACGAAAGGAAAGTGGTGAGGTAGAGGGCCTGCCGCCATTTGCGATTGAGCCCTTCTGTCAAAATTCAAAAAGTAATAGACGGCCACCATGAGGTTACCGGAGAGGCTCTTTAGCCAGGGCGGTCTACAGGCATCGGATCGTTACAAGTATTTAATAAGCGTAGGCCGCTGTCGGTTTCCTAAAGGCCAACTACAAGCAATTGCTAAACTGCGAGGTGAAGAGACATGACGGATGGTCGAAATGATCTTTTTGAACGGCTCAATCCAATTTGGGAGGCCGTGGTTAAGTTGGGCGAGAACGCCCCCGAACTCAGTAAGAAGGCCTATCTCAATGAGATGAGGGGTGAAGTGGACAAAGCACGGACCGCTTCATTTGGGACTGAAAATAGTGCGGATCGGTGTGACGAAAAAGTAGCGGAGGATCCTGAGGCTCAGTTCAAGATGATTGCAGTCGCCTATGCCACCGGAGACATGGATGAGGTCGATCAGGTGATAAACTACCTTGCTTTTATACGTCGTATGAAAAAACAGGGTATTTATGAATTGGGGCACTGGAGTGATGAGGACCCAGATGGGCGATGATACAATCTGAGATCGCTTCACATAACACCCGTTCAATGATGTTCGCATTTTGTTATGACGTTGCCAATCAGCCGGTGGTTGCAGAAAACTGCCATTCGAGACGCGGTCCGAAGACGACCGCAGTGCGGACATTGCCAGCATTGAGTTTTGTGTCTTCGCTGATGCAGCAAGTCTTTGCACGCGCAGCGCGTCTAGCGCTGCGCGTGCAATTCAGGTCACCAAGCTGGTCACTGCATGCCGTCGTCTGGCAGCGATTTCAGGTACCTTTTCGTCGCAGTCATGGTCCGGGATTAATGCCTGTGTCTGATTTGACGAGAGTTCCGGTTCTTATCTGTAGTTCTTTCGATCAGCTCTCGGAAACTACAAAGCCCTCGGAACGGATGACTATTAACTAGAAAGCGCCTCTATGATGCCTCTGAGCTCGGCCAAACCCTTCATACGCCCCACGGCTGGATAACCTGGTTGGGAATCGGCTTGCAGATCGCTCATGATATCTTGTCCGTGATCTGGTCGGAATGGGATAGTGGCATCAGATCGACCTTCTTCGTGTCTGCGATGTTCCTCCTTGAGCAGGGCTCTAACCACGGCAACCATATCTGTATTACCTTCAAGGTGAGCTGCTTCATGGAAGCTGCATGGGAGTTCGGCACTTTCGCGGGTTACGTTTCTCAAATGTGCAAAGTGGATTTTTGATCCCAAACGTTCGACCATGCCGGCTAAGTCGTTGTCTGATCGGGCGCCGAGTGATCCGGTGCACAGAGTGATTCCGTTCGAATGAGAATCAATTTCGGTCACGAGTGACTCATAGTCTTGCTCTGTCGACATGATGCGTGGCAGGCCTAGTAGGGGGAAAGGCGGGTCGTCAGGGTGACAACACATCCGTATGCCGTATTTCTCGGCAGTCGGAATGACCTCTGACAAGAAGTCGATCTGATTCGCACGAAGGCGTTCATCATTGATCTCGTGATAGAGTGCCAAGTGTTCACGCAGAGACGCTATGGAATAACCCTCCTCAGCGCCTGGAAGGCCACATATCACATTTGCGACCAAGCGGTCTCGGTCTCCTGCATCCATGGATGAAAAGCGGATCTGCGCTTCCTGAGTGACGTTCGAAGAGTAACTTGCGGTGGCATCTTTGCGATTGAGGATAAAGAGATCAAATGCCGCGAAATCTATTGCGTCAAACCGCATACACCTCGCGCCATTGCCCAGCTCAAACCGTAAATCGGTGCGTGTCCAGTCCAGAACTGGCATGAAATTGTAGCAAACCACTGAGATCCCACTCGCAGCAATATTCGCAAGGCTCTTCTTGTAACTTGCAACGTGGGTTTTCCAGTCGCCGGTCTGGCGCTTGATGTCTTCTGTGACTGGAAGACTCTCTACGACTGACCACTCTAGGGAAACTTCTGTACGCCGTGCCCCTTGTGCAATCTCATCTTGACGTCTTTTTATTTCCTCTTTGCTCCAAACTACACCGTTTGGAAGGTGATGCAGTGCCGTGACGATACCCGTGGCACCAGCCTGCTGCACGTCCTGAAGCGAGACCTTATCTTCAGGCCCAAACCACCTCCAAGTTTGCTTCATTGCGCCTTCTCCCTCAAATAAGCGTCGTGTCGGTTGCTGTGCTTCAGCTACCAAATTCGGAGAAACCATAACAGAGTGTTGACTTGTATGGAAGTATGGATGTATGCATTTGACCAAGGGAGAACAGAATGTCGCTAGTTTTGGGGAATCTTGAGGATTGGAGGCTCGACCCTTTGCAGGCCGTAGCCCCGCAGCTTCGCTTGATTCTGAGAAGCCGTATTATCCGGAATGACTTGCAGCCAATGAGCCGGCTGTCAGAGCCGGAGCTTGCCAAGGAATATGGCGTTAGTCGCCAGCCGGTGCGCGAGGCCTTCATCACACTTGTGTACGAGGGGCTTCTGGAAATTCGCCCGCAACGCGGCACCTTCGTCAAGAGGATCGACTACAAGTCTGTTCTAAATGGCAGATTTGTACGCGAAGCCGTCGAGGCCGATATTGTGCGCAAACTGGCATCTGATCCTGATCCAGTGCTCGTTCGCGATCTTCGAGCGCAGATCAAAGAGCAAAGCAATGTAAGCGAAGGAAACGCGAATGCCTTCATCGAACTTGATGAACGTTTTCATCGCACTCTTGCCCGAGCAGCAGAGGTCGCTGAGTCATGGGAATACCTCGACACTATCAAATCTCAGATGGACCGCGTTCGTTTCATTACGCAGGAAGAGTTCCCGCTAGCGACGTTGATTCAGCAACATGAGCGTGTCGTTGACATGATTGAGGGCGGGAATGTCGCCTCCGCTGAAGAGGCCATGCGTACTCACCTAGGAGAAATCCTGAAGTCACTTCCAAAAATCCAATCGATGTACCCGCAGTACTTCGAAGGGGCTCCGTGACCAGGAACAATTGCAAGCCTTACCAATGGAGGAGAAATCATGAGGCTCTTTACGACTGTTAAAACACTAGCTGCAGCGACCGCTGTAGCCACAATCGTCGGCACATCGGCGTTCGCGCAAGACATGACCTTGAAACTCGGTCACCTCGCCAACGAAGACAACGCCTGGCATTTGGCGGCGGTGAAGTTTGGCGAGGAGCTATCGTCGCTCACAGACGGCCGAATTGCTGTTGAAGTGTTCCCAAATGAATCCCTAGGCAAGGAAATTGACCTTATCAACGGTATGCAGCTTGGCACCGTCGACATGACGATCACTGGCGAAAGCCTTCAAAACTGGGCTCCGATGGCCGCGCTTCTTGCGGTGCCCTATGGATACACCTCTTTGGAGCACATGGATGAAGTTGCGTCCGGCGATATTGGTCAGCAGATTATCGATCAGATTGTCGCAAAAGCACAGATCCGCCCGATCGCCTACTTCGCACGTGGTCCTCGCAACCTGACCTCTCAACGCCCCATCGCGTCGCCTGCAGACCTGGACGGAATGAAGATGCGCGTTCCCAATGTTCCTCTCTTTGTTGACGTGTGGAGCGCCCTGGGTGCGGCACCAACTCCGATGGCATTTTCCGAAGTCTTTACCTCGCTGCAAAGTGGCGTGATCGAAGGTCAGGAGAATCCGCTGGCGCTGATCCGTTCTGCGAACTTCAACGAAGTGCAGGGCTATGTGAACCAAACCGAGCACGTGCGGTCCTGGATTTATCTGACCATAGCAGAAAGCACATGGGCGAAACTGTCTGCTGACGATCAAGCAGCAGTCATGAAAGCAGCTGCGATGGCGCAGGAATACGAGCGTGGCTTGTTGCTCGATAGCCTCGCTGCGGATCGTGAATACCTTGAGAAGAACGGTATGGAGTTCGTCGAGGTTGACGGCGCAGCTTTCCAGGCAGCCGCAAAGGACGCAGTTCTCGCAAATGTAAGCGATGAAATCCGTCCGATCGTTGAGGGTTTGTTCTCCAACTAAGCTTGAGAGCTAGTCACTCCCTGGAAGGCCGCTGGGCTGTTATGGTCTTGCGGTCTTCAATCTCCGAAGAATGCGGAAAAACGATGCAACGTATTGAAAAAATCATAGTCGCCGTCTGCAGCACAGGGGTCGCAATGTCGTTCCTGGTCCTGATCGCTGCTGTGTTGACCCAGGTCCTGGGCCGCACACTCGGATCCTCGCCCGTATGGACCGAAGAGCTGACTAGATTTGCGATGCTTTACACAGTGACTTTTGGGGCCGGGCTTTCGCTCCGCTCTGGCGATCTGGTGAACGTGGATGTGGTTTGTGAATCCTTGCCGGGGACGTGGCCCCGCCGACTGCGCCTTCTTTCTGCTGTTGCGACCTTTGCTCTTTGCACATTTCTCATCGCGCCTGCCTGGAAGTACGTTTCCATCGGGGCGCTCCAAACATCTCCCGCGCTTGGTGTGCGGATGGACTACATACATTTCTCGGTGTTCGCCCTTCTGATCGGAATTGCGCTCTTCGCGCTGATGCGGATTTTGGCGATGGTGTTCCATGCCGACCAAGGCCAACCCGAAAACCAACTGGAAATCTAAGATGGGTCTTCTTATCCTCGTCACGGTCTTCGTCATCGGTCTTGTCGTTGGCATACCTGTTGCGATCACTCTTGGGCTGAGTTCTCTCAGCTACCTGCTCGTGATGGGCATCCCCGCGGTTGTCATGCCGCAAAAAATGTACGCTGGCATGGATGTCTTCGTTCTGCTCAGCATTCCGGGCTTTATCCTTGCCGGAAACCTGATGAATCAGGGCGGGATCACCGAACGCATCATTCGCTTTGCAAATGGCCTCGTCGGCTGGATCCGTGGTGGGCTTGGCCTCACTAACGTTGGCGCGTCCATGCTTTTTGGAGGTATCACCGGGACGGCGGTCGCGGATGCAGCCTCGATCGGTGGCGTTATGATTCCGGGCATGAAAAAGGCGGGATACCCCGCTGATTTCTCCGCCGCAGTTACGGCGGCATCATCAACTGTCGGGCCGATTATTCCACCCAGTGTTCCCATGATCATCGTCGGGGCATTGTCAGGTATCTCGGTCGGGAAAATGTTTCTCGCCGGCGCAATTCCCGGCATTTTGATGGGTGTGGCCATGATGGTGACAACCTATCTGATTGCCCGGAGGAAGAATTTTCCAAAACAGGAGTGGAAAGGTTTCGCTGAGATCGGTCGTTCTTTCGCCGGGGCCTTTTGGGCATTGGCAATGACGGGTCTCATTCTCTACGGGCTGCTGAGCGGAATTGCCACGCCGACAGAAACCGCAGTCGTTGCAAGTATCTATGCAATGGTCATCGGGCTTTTTGTCTACAAGGAACTGCCACTGCGGAAAATTCCAAAGATCGTCGTTGAAAGCGCGGTGGCCGCGTCCGGCATCCTTGTGCTTGTGGGATTTGCCAATGTATTCGGCTGGATTCTGGTGTCTGAACGCATTCCGCAGATGATTGCGACGGCCGTTTTGTCATTCACGGATAACAAATTCGTCGTGATCCTGATTATCAACATCCTGCTTCTGATAGTGGGCATGTTCATGGAAACGATCGCGGCGTTGATCATCCTGTTTGTACCGCTCCTTACGCTTGCGACATCTGTGGGAATCGACCCGTTGCACTTTGCAACCTTCGCCGTGCTAAACCTTATGATTGGCCTCACCACACCGCCACTTGGGGTCTGCCTCTTCGTTTGTGCGGGTATTGCGCGCCTGCCGCTCACGCCTGTCGTGATTGCCATTCTTCCCTTCATCGCCACCAATATCATCGTGTTGTTGCTGGTGTCTTATATCCCACCGATTGCAACATGGTTGCCGTCGGTCATTCTGCCATAGGAGTTTTCAACTATGTTAGCTTGCCGATTGCACGGAAAGCGTGATTTGAGAGTAGAGGATGTCCCTGTGGAAAAAATGGGACGTCATCAGGTGCTCGTTCGGATCTCCAACGGTGGAATATGTGGATCTGATCTGCACTACTTTTTTGATGGTGGTGTTGGCCCAATTCGCGTTACCGAGCCTCTTGTTCTTGGTCACGAAATTGCCGGGATTGTCGCAGAGATTGGCGATCCGGACTGCGGATTGCGGGTTGGAGACAAGGTTTCTGTCAGCCCCAGCCAGCCCTGCCTTAACTGTCATTTCTGCGGTCGGAAAGAGTACCAGCATTGTACCGATATGAGGTTTCTGGGCTCTGCCAAGACCACACCACATGTGCAGGGCGGCTTTCGCCAATCGCTTATCATGGGGGCTGCGCAATGTGTGAAAATCAGCGATGCTACGCCCTTGTCGCATGCGGCTTGCGCCGAACCGCTTGCGGTATGCCTGCATGCCGCGAGTCAGGCGGGCGATCTGAAGGGAAAGCGCGTACTTGTGACCGGGGCCGGGCCTATCGGGGCCTTGTGTGTCGCGGTTGCAAAATTGCGCGGAGCGCAAGAGATCGTTGCCACCGATATTGCCGATTTCCCGCTGGAGATCGCAAAACGCGTGGGGGCGACCCAAACTTTCAATGTTGCGGAAGCCGCAGAAGAATTGGCCGACTACAAACGCCCTGGCGCGCAGTTCGATGTTGTGTTCGAATGCTCCGCCGCCGCGCCTGCAATCGCAACGGCCATTGATGTGGTCCGCCCAAGAGGGACGGTCGTTCAAGTGGGCGTTGCAGGAAGCTTGGAACTCCCAATTAATGCGATTGTTGGAAAAGAGATCAATTTCAAGGGAACACACCGGTTTCATCAAGAGTTTACCGAGGCGGTCCAACTCATCGACCAGCGCAAGATCAATGTTGAACCCCTGCTGACACACATCTTCCCATTGAGTGAAGCAGAGGCAGCTTTTGAACAGGCTGTTGACCGTTCTGACTCGATGAAAGTCCAACTCTCGTTTGACGGATAGAACCTGTGTTGAAACCCCTTAAAGTTGCCTGCTTTGGCGAGGTGATGATCGAGCTTATGTTTGATGATTTGCCGGCTGATGCTAAGGCGAACATCGCCGGAGACACGTTCAACACGGCCGTCTATCTGCGCCGTGTTCTGGATCGCGCGCACAGCGTCAATTATGTGACGGCCCTTGGGGACGAGCGTCTTTCAGAGAAGATCGCCCAAGCCATCGCGCATCATCGCATTGGCACGGAACACATTCGCCGCATCAAAGACAAACTTCCGGGCGTCTACTCGATCACGCTTGATGCGCATGGAGAACGTAGCTTTAGCTATTGGCGATCAGATTCTGCCGCTCGACGCATGTTCGAAACGGTGCATGGCCCGGATTTCCAGTGTCTGGAAGGGTTCGACGTCATTTATGCCTCTGGTATTTCCCTTGCGATTTTGCCCGATGCCACGCGACTGGCCTTCCTTGAATGGCTCAAGGGTTACCGAAAAAACGGCGGGCGATTTGCATATGATTCCAATTATCGCCCAACCCTTTGGGAAAGTCGTGAATTAGCAGCGAAACGTACGGATATGGCATGGACCCGATGTGACATTGCGCTGCCGTCTCTGGATGATGAGATGGCCCTGTTTGCCGAAGAAGAAAGTGATGTGATCGCGCGTTTCAAGGTATACGGCCATGCGACTGGGGCAATCAAACGGGGATCTCGAGGTCCGGTTCTTCTTGGAAGTACTGAAGCGCCAAATCAGTCATATCCAGTTGTCTCGAAGGTTGTCGATACGACTGCTGCAGGGGACAGTTTTTGTGGTGGTTACCTCGCTTCTTTCCTGAACTATGCAGATTCCGGCAAGGCTGCCGTCGCAGGTCACCAGCTTGCAAGTGCAGTGATCCAATCCAAGGGTGCGATCGTTCAGACCGATCACTTAGCCAGATAAGTTGAATTGTGAGAGGCGTACTATGACTGAAATAAGCAACCGCCAGGCTATCATAGCATCAGAGATGTCCAAGGCACTGAACAGGCCGACAGTCGTCTTTGGCGCACCAATGGCATTTAGTATGTCGACAGCAGATTTGATTACTCCATCGGGATTTCTGAAATGAAGCGGATCGTTCATTTGGGGCTGGGAAATTTTCACCGCGCTCATCAGGCTTGGTACACGTTCAAAGCCGGAGACTGGAAGATCACCGGTGTTGCGATGACCAACGCCAAACTGCAACAAGAAATGGCGGCGAGTGATAACAAGTTTCTCCTGGGCACATGGAGCCAGTCGGGCCTTTCGGCCGAAGTCATTGATGTCATCGACGAGGTAATATTGGCGAGCAGGCAGGGGGCACTGGTCGCATCAAAGATTGCCGATGAGACCACCCATATCGTCACGGTGACGATCACCGAGAAGGGCTATTACTTGAAACGTGGGCGGCTCGATTTCGCGGCCACAGCGATTGCGCACGATCTGCGAGAGTCAGCCCCTACCTCGGCCATTGGGATCCTCGCCAAGGGGCTGATACTGCGCTTCCAGACGTCTGGAGACCCAATCTCGGTCGTGAGCTGTGACAACCTTTCCGACAACGGAATGAAGCTCAGGAGGGTCGTCTCAGACTTCATCGAAGAACTTTGTCCCGAGGCCTTATCTTGGATAGAGAGCCAGGTGTCCTTTCCCACAACGATGGTCGACAGGATCACACCGCGACTTTCGGAGAATGCTATTGAAGAGATCAGGACTGCTGCGGGTATTCAAACGATGCCAGTTGTAGGTACGGAATCATTTTCAGAGTGGGTCATTGAAGATGACTTTGCCGGACCACACCCTGACTGGGGTGGGGCTGGTGCCACCATTGTCGAGGATGTATCCGCGTTCGAGCAAAGAAAGCTTCGGCTATTGAACGGTGCGCATTCATTCTTAGCCTATGCAGGGCTCAACGCTGGGTACAGCTACGTCCATGAGGCGATCGTTGATGAAGAAATCCGAGAAGGCCTCAACAGGCTCTGGGAGGAGGCCTCTTTAACACTTTCCGGATCGGCAGCCCAAACTGCCACAAAATATCAGACGTACTTGCTGCGGCGTTTCAGAGTAGCTGAAATGCGCCATAGTCTCGAACAGATCGCCATGGATGGCAGCGTCAAACTCTCGGAGCGGCTTGTTCCCGTCATCCGGCAGCGCGCATCCGCGGATCAAATGTCACCATCCGCCGAACTTGCAATAAAAGCATGGGCCAGATTTGTGGTTGATCGGATAACAAGAGGTGAAGCCATCAATGATCCTAACGACAAACGTTTGACGGACATCGTTCGCAAGAATACCGGCGATCCCGTTGAAGCGCTAAGCAAATCCATGTTGGAACACGATTTCGCCGATTGATTTGAACAGTTCAAGAGGAGCGTTCAAATCTGGACTCTGCATCCTCTTCCAGATCACCAACCCTTCGATGGTAGAGATGAGCCCCATTGGAATCTGGGCTCAGCCTATCGGCAGGGCCATTTAGTCTACTGAGTGACCATTCCCTTCGCCGCAAAGCGGCACGAATTTTCTTGCTCGCGCGGCATTTCTTACTCTGCGAGCGCATGCAGCGAGAATATCTAAGCTACAGGAAGGGCTCGCTGCCCACCTTAGCCGCTGCGTCGATGAATGGCGGCTATCACTATTGGGCCAGAAATGCTTGACGTTTGGGTCAGAAATGAATGACGTGATTGGCCGATTTATTGAGGTTTTGTCTGTCGATTGAGTCAAATATCAGTGACGTTCCACATCCCTAAAAGGCGACATTGGTTCTGCATCGGCGACAGAACCTTTCCACTTTCGCCTCGCGCCCTTGATCCAGCACCTAGACCGATTCCGACTTTACTCAGCGCCGTGTAATTGTCGTATCAAAGAAAAATGCAGCATCAAACCGACCCTGATTGGAATGTACGGTTTTACCACTGGTAAATTCCTGCGAAAAATTCTGAGTGAGCGAGAATGGCACAACTCTGGTTTTTCCAAACAGGTATCCCACGTTTCCTGAGATCCGCAGTTTTCCGCTGTCAGACAGCGATGCGCGAAACTTTTGCGGACGCGACGCATCGGTTCCAGTATTGTCTTGAGCGCTAATAAGTTGAAGCCCGGTGGCTGATTTGCGGTACGCCACTCGCAGCGTTTTTTAGGCTTTTCGTCGGCAAGTTCGCCGCCATTGTAACGTGGGTCCGGTCGTCTTTTGAGTTCGATAACATAGTCACCATGGACGGCGTTTTGGGCGCTCTCGTTTGGGGGCGAGTTGGGCAATGCCACCAGTATATGGGGATCTGTTTGTTGGTCGCTCTGCGCGGATGGTTATGGTTTTGCTACATTTTTCAGAACCGCAAAACTTTGTGCTGTGAGGTATCCGGTTCTTTCCGAGCCATTTTGCCCCTGAAACTTTTTCAGAGCTTCACGGGACCGAGGCCCGAAGATCCCATCCACCGGCCCAACTGAAAATCCAAGCGCGTTCAGGCCGCGTTGAATGCTCCGGTAATCGTTTCGGTTCAGATTCAGACTGGCCTCGATGTCCGAATTCGAGCGTGGCAACGGTGCAGGCGCGTCAAGGCGGTTTTCGGTTCCAGAGGGTGAAATCGTCGTTTTCGGGGTGACGAGTGTGGCAATCTTCCGTTTTGTGCGTCCGACCACATCCGTAACCTGTTGAGAATATTGCCCCGCGCGGGTGTCTGGATAAAGCTGCGCGATCAGTTTCAAAGCGCCCTGCTTTGCACTTTCGTCTTCCAGTTGCATGGCCTCGCCCAGAAGACGTTGTGCCGACCGCTCGCGCTCATCGACAGGGCGAACGGCTTTGGCAGCATCTATAGTGGCATCGTTACTATTGATTGGCTCTTTGAGTGCTGCTGGGACAAGGAAAATGTCATGACCGGGCAAAGACCCATAGGTGAATGGCTCCTGATACCCATCTGTCAGTTCGTAAACCGTATCCCGCACCTTCCGGAACATTTTCCCAAGCTCCAGCCCGGGTACCTCGATATGTTCCAAAAAGGCCTCTGCATACGGGCTGTTGCGACCGTCACCATCCAGCGCCAACGTCCCGCCTCGCGCTGAATACCCGACAAGAACCCCACTGGGGTCGATGCGGCCCAACCCTTGACCGATTGATCGGGTTGCAGTGGTTCGAACCATATCGCTCACAAACGGGTTGTTCCGACAGGCATCCACTATGACCAGCTTCAAACCTTTCGCAGTCGAAACGGCGTTGAGCACCGTCTCCAGGCGGATTGCCTCGAATTCTACGTCCTTGTCACTTCTGAGTTCGGCATTGGTCGGTATCAGGTAATTTGTATTGTCGATTTCGATCCCGTGACCTGCAAAATAGACTAACACCATATCGGCATCGACCACATCCTCAGAGAAGTCTCTTAAGGTCAGGCGCAATTCGCGGTAGTCGAGGTTTTGTTTTGAGGTGACATGAAAGCCAATCCTCTTGAGCGCGGCAGAGATATCCTGAGCGTCATTGGCTGAGTTTGGGATATTTGACACATGCTCATATCGTGCGTTGCCAATTACCAAAGCCACACGTTTTGCATGAGGTGTTTCCGCCAATGCAGCATTCAATCCGAACATCATAACGAAGCTCAGACATACCCACGATCCAAAGAAGCCTTGGCGTAATTGGCGCGTTAACATGGCAAAATCGTCCACTGAAACCGGATCTAATATAGCATAGATGGAGTTGTTGGGCGATGTTGTTGTCAAACCACCTGCTTCACTTGGGCTTTGATGGCCCGTTTTGGCACGCTGTTGAATCTCAACGGGCCAGGCGCAAAAAATGCGCTGGGCCCTATTTGTCATAAGGCCCAGCCTAAGTTTGAATGGTGAAAAGCTGCTGGTTGAGGGCCAGGCGAGCTTTTGTGAGTTGAGCTTGGTTGGGCTTTCCAGTGTGTCAGGCTGAACGCATCGCTCAGCCTGCCGACTGGCAACATGTATTACTCTACAGCCACGCCTAACTTCTTAGCTGCTTCGATGTTTGCATTCAGGTGATGTTCGAATGCCGGCAAGACCGCTTCGAAGTGAGCCTTCAATTCGGGCGCATCTGTCTCTGGGATCAGCGCGCCATTCACAGCATCAATCGCAGCGCGGTGAAACGCGATTTCATGCTTGAGGTAAAGAGCGTCGAATTCGGCTGGGTCGGCTTCCCGCAGGACCGTCGTGACCTTGTCGTGATCCATTGCGGCCTGGATCCGGGATGGCGGAAGAACCGGGGCAATTCCCAGATTCGAGGCAATTTCATGGACTGTCGCACGCACGCCCGAATGATCACCCGATACCATCCTGCCAAGCGCGCGAACCTCTTCGGACTGTCCGCGCAACTCACCCAATAGGGCCGTTTCTATGTCGAAGCTGTTCACCTGCGCGTAAATGCCGATGACTTCGGCATCGCTCAATCCACCTGCGAGGGCATTCGTGGAACTGATCGCTAAGGCAGTTACGATCAAGGGGGCTTTCAATCTTCCAAAGGCCATTTTTGATTTCTCCTGTTTGGAACCAAAGGATGATCTAGGGCTAGCATCGCTCGCATAAATACAGAAATCAGATTAAAAAATGAGATACATGTATGATTCAAATATATAGGGTGAACTGACTGCCGTTGACCACAAGACCCGCAAAATGCGCCGTTGCCAGACCGTATTCAGTTTTTCGCACTTGGTTGTCGTACCAAGTACGGGAAAAGGACCATTCTCTGGCTGCAACCTTTTCAGATGCTTTTCGGAAAACACGCAATCAGCCTGACGAACTGACCTTATAAAGGCTTCCCGAACCTCTGCCAGTGCCCGTTAAATACGGCCCTTCACCAGGTGCGGTACACGTCGCTGCATATGGTCATGAAACTTTGAGATATGTGGGGTAAGCGCCAGGTCTGGTTTCCAAACCCAGTGAAACTCGAATACTGCCGATGATCCGTCATGCGCGATCAAACGATGTGCATGCTCGACCGAGGTGGTCAGCTTGGCGCGCGGCAAAACGCCAGCGCCGATCCCGATACTGGCCCATTGCTCGATCACGGAATAGCTGATCGCTGCACCTGGATAAGGTGTGAAATTCTCGGCGTTCTGGGCAAAGAGTATTTCCAATGACCGGTTCAACCCGCAACCACCGCCAGTCATGATGATTGGGCTCTCTGGCAGCATCGAAATCTCGATTACACCTTTCTCGGGTAGATCAACCCCATCGCTCGGGATGTAGTAAAGAGGATCGCTGTACAGTTTTAGATGGCTCCACCCTGGCTCGATCATGTCGCGGGGAACGATGGCGATATCGACCGATCCATTCGAAAGCCTGCCCGACAGATCATCCAGAAGGCACTCCTTGAAGTAGATGGTCACTTCGGGATTCTCTGCGCGGTAGGGTTGGATCACGTCGTTCAGCAGCTTCATATCGACCAGGGGTGACAAACCGATGCGTAAAACTTTGTGCTCAGGGTAGAGATAGCTTTCGCAAACCTTGCTCATCTCGTCACGGGCGTCGAGGATCGCCTCGAGATAGGGAAGGATATAGGCGCCAAAAGGAGTCAGGTCGACGGCCCGGGTTGTCCGGTGGAAAATCTTCGCCCCGAGCTCTTCTTCAAGCTGCACAAGTGCGTTCGATAAAGTGGGTTGCGTTGCATTACAGATTTCAGCCGCATGGCTGAAGGACTTCGTTCTGGCAATCTCGCGGGCAAACTCTAGATGGCGCAGCTTCACTGGTTATTCCAATTCTTTATCAGTGTCATTTGTGATACTTATTTCAAAATAAATATAATCCCTCCTATTTATTTCATCAAGGAAGGAGTTCGACCATGACCCTTACATCCAGTGTTACCCTGCCGACCCTTATCGTCGGGTTTCTGTTAGGGGTTGCAGCCCTTGGGCTTGTTGCCAATGAGCTTGGCAAACGCGCCAACCTGACGATCCCGTCCCGCTTGCTGCTTTCAGGCGGGCTAGGGATGGGTGTGCTCGCCATCGGCATCAAGGTCGTTATCATGACGGTGCTTTCGCTCACGGACAGCCACGCGATGGCTGCCACCGGAAACGCCATGCGTGATACAACTAAGGAGTTCTTCACCTTTTCAGGAGATGCCTCGGATAAACTTGCCGTCCCGGCAAACCCATCAGGTTTTCGCACTTGGCGTGCGCTGCCCGCAAAACCACATGATCCATCGGGGAATCGGACAACCCCCGAGAAAGTCGCGCTTGGCCGTATCCTGTTCAATGACAAGAATCTGTCGCTTGCGCGCGATCTGTCTTGCGCCTCTTGCCACTCGCTTGCAGATGGCGGCGACGACAATGCCCCTTATTCGACGGGGCATCTTGGTCAAACCGGGGATCGGAATGCGCCTACGGTTTACAACGCCGCGTTTCTGAGCCGCCTGTTCTGGGATGGGCGCGCATCCTCGCTCGAAGATCAGGCCGAAGGCCCATTCGTCAACCCGGTCGAGATGTCGATGCCCACCCTCAGCGCAGTTGAAGAGCGGGTCAAAGAGGACCCACGTTTCGAACCGCTTTTTGACGCAGCATTTCCGAGCGAAAGCTCGATGACCATCCGCAATATCACCCGCGCGATCGCGGCTTACGAACGTACACTTGTCACGCCCGATACGCCTTATGATCGCTTTGTGAAAGGCGAGGATGAGGCGCTCTCCCAGGCAGCTTTGCGTGGTCTGGTGCTTTTCGACAAGATCGGTTGCCGAAATTGTCATGTCGATCCCATGTTCTCTGCGGCGGGCACTGAAAAGCCACTTGGGATTTACCGAGCATTCCCAGTGTTTTGGGACGGCAATCCCTATCTGGATAAATACGATCTGCTTCTTGATGAGCGCCCCGGCAGGTTTCGCGTGCCCTCCCTGCGCAATGTCGCGTTGACCGCGCCCTATTTCCACAATGGCTCGGTAAGCGATCTGGAAGAGGCGATCAGAGTTATGGCCGTATCTCAGTTGGGACGCACCCTGAGCGATGACCCTTTGGCAGACATTCGCATTGTAGCCGCGAGCGTTGAAGACACGATTCCAGGGCGGAATACTGACATGTTCATCAATCGCGCGGTAAGCCGACAAGAGGTGTCTGATATTGCCGAATTCCTGCGGTCACTCACGGCGGCCACGCTTCCCGATTAGGTCTTTTGCATGAAGAAGGCCCGTGAACGGGTGTTGGATCGATCAATCGACTTTGGCGGTTTCGATTGTTGGGGTCGCGATGCCCACCGCTCAGGGTAAACGACAAAAAGGCTACATCCGTGGAGTACGCTCCGAGACGATATTCTCGATCGCATCGGCAAGGTGGACGTCGGCAATCGCAAGATCACCGCGTTCAACGCGTAGCCTGTGCGCTTCGGCCAGAACGTCACCGTGAGTCGCACCTTCAGGTGGCTCAAAGCGGTAACTCGCAAGTTCGATCCTCAATCCCAAGGGGTCGTGGAAATAGATCGAGTTCATGAATCCCCGATCTTTGATTGGTGTATGCTTGATACCCCTCTCGTCGAGCCGTTCCTCGACCTGCATAAGAACCGAGCGGGACACCGCGAAGGCCAGATGATGAACCGCGCCAACCTGATCCCTGAGCAAACTGCCGGACGGTTTCCGATCTTCATTGGTGAACACCGTGATCGTCTGACCGTTACCCGCGGCAAAGTACAGGTGACCCTGTGAATGATCGTCCAGGTTGGGTTGATCGAAGATAAGCGAAAACCCGAGAAGACCCTCCCAGAAGTCTATTGACGTTTGCCGGTCTGCACCAGTCAGGGTGATGTGGTGAATGCCCTGTGCCTGCAACTTGCGCATGTTGAGTTCCCTCCCGTTTATTAAGTTTGCATCTCGCCCAGCTAGTTGAAGGTGAGAAGAAAACAAGCGCCTTGATTGCTTGGTACAACACTGAGTTGCCCACCGATTGCTTCCATGGTCGCTTTGACAATATTCAGGCCCATACCCGTGCCACCGGCCTCTCTTTTTGTTGTAAAGAAGGGCTGCAAAATCTTGTCCTTGTTCCCTTCACTGATACCGGGGCCATTATCCGCAATTCTTAGACAGACGACACCGTCGTTTTGATAGGCTGTCAGCACGGCATTCTGCGCGCCGTGTTGCTGAGCGTTCTCCAGCATATGTGTCAATATGATGTGCAGGGTGGGTGCCGCGACGGGCAAGGGCAGGTGATCGTTCTCAGTCTTGATCGCAAGCGCGGGGAAAGTCTGGACGACCTGATCAGTGACGTCGTTCAGACAGCATGTACCGTTAATGGCGCTCTGATCGGCCAGACTGAAGGCGCGCATGTTGGCCAGCAGATCCTCCATCCGCTTTCCGCCCTTTTCTACAGTGTCCAGCAGGCGGTGTTTCTGCGCTGGTGACAAATCATCGTCGCGCAGCAGCTCTGCCGCGCCTTTCAAGGCGGTGAGGGGTGACTTCAGTTCGTGGGTGACATGGGCGGTGTACGTTTTCAATCCGTCCTGCTTGTCCTGCAAGCGTTCCGTCAGCGATTGAAAACTCTGGCTCAGATCCGCAATTTCCCGCGTGCCAAGTTGGTCTGGTGGTTCCCATGCCTGACCACCATGGCCCGCCATCTGGCTGCGCTGGATCAACAGGTGGATCGGCCGGGTGATGAACCGCCAGAACACGTACCCGATTAGCGCCGTGGACAAAGCAACAAATGCCGCGGCTTTGGCAAGGTTGAAACGTTCGCCGTACAGAAAGCGGAAAATATGGTTCGGGGTACGGCTTAGGTAAACCGCCCCGATAAGGGTCTGATCCACGAACACTGGCATCGCCACGAAAACGCGCACGCGGGCACCGCGGCTGAGGGTATAAAGCGCAGGCGTTGCATCCTCTCGCACGCGGGTGCGCGCGACCGAGACGGTTTTCCCTGAAAGGGCCTCGCGAACCTCGTCAACATGGCCCAGCTTTTGGCCGATTTCCGCAGTACCGGCAAACACGTTCCCATCGACGTCCAGCATCCGGTAACCCGCAAGGGTTTGCGCCTGGGCAGCGTTGGCGATGCGGCTAAGTGGGGCGGCGATGGCCTGATAAACCGAACCGGGTCGAACGGTTGCCGGTCGCGCGTCCGGGCGCGGCGGCAGAACCGTTTCGCGATTGACCGACAGCGATGGAAACACCGCGTGCTCGGTTGAGATTGCACTCGGGCGGGGCGGCTTGATCCCGGCTGCATCTGCATAAAGCTCGGCATACGCCGCTGACATGACCGCAGCCTGTGTCAGCAGGCTTTCTTCGGTCTGTTGCACCAGTTGACTGTCGTAAAAACGGAACAGGATCAGCCCGGCAAAGGGCAGGCACAGGACAATGCCCAGCACCAGCAGAACGATGGTCCACAATCTGGGGCGCCATTTGCGGTTCAGCCGGGCGTGCATGCACCCATCCTGAGGCCGACACCGTGAATGGTCACGATCCCTTCGGCACAGCCGGCCTGGGCCAGCTTGGCACGGACATTGCGTATATGGCTGTCAATGGTGCGGTCCGAGACGTGGATGTTGTAGCCGTAAAGCGCATCGATCAGCTGCGCCCTTGACAGAACACGGTCGGGACGGGCCATCAGAGTTGCCAGCAGCCGAAATTCCGAACCGGTCAGCGTCACGGGCGTTGAAGCGAACCTGCACAGGTGACGCTCTGCATCCAGGTGCAGGCTGCCTTGCGACAACACCGGATCGGGCTGGGCAGGTGTCGGAGCGCTGCGTTTCAGAATGGCCTTGATCCGGGCCACCAATTCGCGTGGGGAAAAGGGTTTCGTCAGATAATCATCGGCGCCCAGCTCCAGCCCGACGATACGGTCGACCTCGTCATCGCGGGCGGTCAGGAACAGGATCGGCACGTCCGAGGATTTGCGGATTTCCCTGCATACTTCCAGACCATCCTTTTCGGGCAGCCCGATATCCAGCACGATCAGATCGGGGCTTTCCTGGCGGTTTGTATCAAGCGCGGTCAGGCCGTCGCTGGCCAGAAGTGGCGCATAGCCTGCCTTTTCAATCGCGAACCTTGTTACCTCAAGGATATCCGGATCATCGTCGACAACAAGAATGCGTGCAGGCATCAAATGGGGTCCTTCAACTCTGCTGCCGATAATAGGCTTGTATCCGCCATCTCCGAAAGCCCCATTCGCGCCAGTTGGTGATTGCATCCTTTTTCAGATCATATCGCATCCACGCGTCACAGACTTGCTGTCCGGTTCTGGTTTCATGATCACGGATTGCTGGGTAAGCATCAGCACCAAGGCTGCATATGTAACCAGTGTCCTGTTGCATCAGAGCGCTGCCGTGGCTCAGATTATAGCTGGCAATGACTGATGCGAAATTCACAAAGTTGCAAGTATACAAGACTACCAGAAGCGCTGCAAAACAACGCCGCAGAAGCCAGATTGTATCGAAGCCGCGATGGATTTGCACCACGGTCAGCAGCAATCCGGTGAGAACCAGTGCCATCCAGATAAAGGCGGCCACCCGCAAATAGGTTAGCGCATAGGCGTCGACGTAATGATGCAGCCTGATAGCAGCTGTCATCACCAGGAACACGTTCTGCGCCAACCACGTGTAGATCAGAATGCGCAACGTCCGGTCCGCACCGATCATGCTGTGAGTGACCAGAGTGAATACGCCCGCCAACAGGGCCGTAACCACCAGCGGATAAGCGCCCCGATGGGCATAAGCGGCATAGCTCATCCCTTGAGGCAGGGATACGCCGCCGGTCAGGATACCAAGGTCCATCACGGTTTGTACAAGGAACATCAGGTTGAACAGCAACAGCGAATTGCGCACCGAGATTGGATTGATCAGAAATGCGGCCCGGCTTGGGCCTGTCTTTGGCATGGTGGCGGGGCGGGCAATGCCGCCAAGCCATGGATCGCTGAGGTTAAGGAACGGCCACAGCAGCGAGGCCATAACACCCCAGAACAGAAGCCGCAGCCAAAAGTACCCTTCGAACAAAAGACTTGGGTCCAGCTCTGTCAGAAGGTCTTCCAGCACCGGATTGGCGGCGGCCAGCAAGGCAAGGAAGACCGTACCCAATAACAGCGGCAAGGCCAGCGAGGCTGCGTGGCGGCGGCTGTCGGACCCAAGATCGGCGGCCACTGCGGTGCGACATGTGTCGCGCAGCAAAAGCGTCGCACCGATGGAAGGCAGGCGCAGGGCGGAGCGCAGCAGCAGACGTTCGTTTACGGCCTGACCGAATAGCGCCCAGGTGGCCAGACTGACCAAACCAGCAAGGCTGAACAATACTGATAGAAGCTGCAAATCGATTGCCACCGGCAGGTTGGTGAACAAGGCAAATGCGACGGCTATGAGCCACTCCGTTGCAGTCGCCCGCCGGGGTTTCATCGCCATGATCGCGGCGGACAAGACCAGCGCGAAGACTGAGACAGAAATGCCTAGAGGCTGTTCCCAAAACAACCAATCAGCAAGCGCTACCAGCGATGCAAGAAGCGGGATTGCATGGCGCATTTTCAGAGTAGACATCAGAGAACCACTCTGCTGTCGTCTGTTGCCTCTCCATCGGGGGACTTCGTCCATCTTTCCCAGCCACCACGCGTCCAGCACGATGCTGTCCGGCACGCCGCGAATTGTCAGTTCCTGCCTCATGTCCTGTCTCCTGCTTGCAGGTTTCCTTTCCCGGCAGATTGCCTGCGGCGATTGCATCTTTGGCGCGACGTATCCGCAGCCTTCATGGGGCTTTCGTGCAGAAAATGTGCAGAGGCGGTGAAAGGCATTACCCACCACGGGTTCCGAGCTGCAACTCACGCCGCGCAGTAAAAGCGACGCGATCAGACATTGAACTGCAAGCAAAAGCGCAGTGTGACATAGTTGAACCTTCCCCTGAGAAGCGGTTCGCCGTTATGGCTGGGGAAACGGAGGATCGAACATGGCTAACCCTCTCTATGATGATCTGTTTGGCATTCACGCCGGCAAAGATACGGCTTTCCTGCACCTGACAGACGGGACGACCATCACCTATCGAAACTTTCTGCGCACAGCCGCCCGGATCGCCCATGTGGCCACGCGACTGGGTCTAACACCCGGGGACCGCGTTGCGGCTCAGGTCGAAAAATCGCCTGAGGCGCTGGCGCTTTACGCGGCATGCGCGCAGGCCGGTCTGGTTTTCCTGCCGCTGAACACCGCCTATACCGTGGACGAAC
>NZ_JBXWSG010000012.1:0-62376 GCF_059613305.1 Ruegeria sp. BHSB056
GACCCAGCCAATGGCAGCCCGTGCTATCAGTGTATCTTTCCCGAAGCCCCGGCCCCCGGTCTGGCCCCGTCCTGTTCCGAGGCTGGTGTGATTGGCCCATTGCCGGGCGTCGTCGGATCGATGATGGCGGTCGAGGCGATCAAGGTGATAACGGGCGCTGGCATGGCGCTGCGGGGCGAGATGCTGATCTACGACGCCCTGTACGGTGAAAGTCGCAAGATCACTCTGACCCGCCGTGCCGATTGCCCCATTTGTGGTGCCGCAAGCAATTAACCTTTCTTAATGTGGGCTGGGGGTTCTGGAACACCCGGCCATGGCGAACTAGCTATAGGATCAAAGGAGATCCGCATGACCAACCCGATCCTGTCCAACTGGACCACCCCATTCGAAATAGCCCCTTTCGCCGATATTTCGGATGAAGATTTTGCCCCGGCTCTGGATCAGGCGATGACCGCGCATAACGCCGAGATTGACGCGATAGCGGCAAATCCGGATACCCCCACATTCGCCAACACGGTCGAAGCCCTTGAGGCTGCGGGCGAGCAGCTGGACAAGGTTCTGTCGGTCTTCTTCACCGTTGCAGGCGCAGACAGCAACCCCAAGCGGGAAGAGTTGCAGCGCGCGTTTTCCCCCAAGTTGTCGGCCCATTTCTCGGGAATTTCCTCGAACAAGGCGCTGTTTGAACGCGTTGCCGACCTTTGGGCGCGGCGCGAAAACCTGAACCTGACCGAGGAACAGGTACGCGTTCTGATGCTGACCCATCGAGGATTTGTTCGTGCAGGCGCGGCGTTGGACGGGGACGAAGACGCTCGTATGCAAGAAATCAAGTCGCGCCTCGCCTCGTTGGGGACATCCTTTACCCAGAACTTGCTGGCGGATGAGCGGGATTGGTTCATGGATCTGACCGAAGAAGATCTGCAGGGCCTGCCGGATTTCGTTGTGAATGCGGCGCGCGCCGCTGGTGCGGAAAAGGGCGCCGTGGGGCCGGTTGTTACCCTCTCCCGGTCGCTGATCGTGCCGTTTCTTCAGTTTTCACCCCGTAGGGATCTGCGTGAAAAAGCCTATCGCGCCTGGGCTGCCCGCGGCGCGAATGGCGGCGAGACCGACAATCGCGACATCGCGGCTGAGATTCTGGGCTTGCGTGAGGAACGCGCCAAGCTGTTGGGCTATGACAATTTTGCTGATTACAAGCTGGAAACTGAAATGGCTCGTACTCCGGACCGGGTACGTGAGTTGTTGATGCAGGTGTGGGAACCTGCCAAGGCCCGCGCCGATGCGGACGCGGAAATCCTGACCCGGATGATGCAGGAAGACGGTGTCAACGGCCCGCTGGAAGCATGGGACTGGCGCTATTACGCTGAAAAGCGGCGCAAGGCAGAACATGATCTGGATGAGGCGGAACTGAAACCCTACCTGCAACTGGACCGGATGATCGAGGCATCGTTTGCTTGTGCAAACCGCCTGTTCGGGCTGGAATTCAAGCCTTTGAACGTGCCGCTTTATCACCCGGATTGCCGCGCGTGGGAAGTTACGCGCAACGGTCGGCATGTCGCCGTGTTCATCGGTGACTACTTTGCACGGGGGTCAAAGCGATCAGGTGCCTGGTGCAGCGCGATGCGGGCACAGGCCAGATTCCCGAAAGAACAGGCACCGATTGTCATCAATGTCTGCAACTTCGCCAAGGGTGATCCGGCGCTGCTGTCTTATGACGATGCACGCACCCTGTTCCACGAGTTCGGCCACGCCTTGCACCAGATGCTGTCCAATGTGACCTATGAAAGCATCTCGGGGACTTCGGTTGCGCGCGATTTTGTCGAACTGCCCAGCCAGCTTTATGAACACTGGTTGGAAGTGCCCGAAGTTCTGGCCGAGTTTGCCACCCATGCCGAAACGGGCGAATCGATGCCGCAGGAGATGCTTGGAAAAGTGCTGAATGCCGCCAATTTCGACCAGGGGTTCCAGACGGTGGAATATGTCGCCTCGGCCCTTGTTGATCTGGCCTTCCACGATGGCGACGCCCCGGCAGACCCGATGGCAAAACAGGCCGTGGTTCTAGCCGGGTTGGGGATGCCGCAAGCCATTGGAATGCGCCATGCCACGCCCCACTTTGCGCATGTTTTCGCAGGCGATGGCTATAGCTCGGGCTACTACAGCTATATGTGGTCCGAGGTGATGGATGCTGACGCCTTTGCGGCCTTCGAAGAAGCAGGTGGTGCCTTTGATCCTGAACGGGCCAAAGCGCTGGAAGACAGTATCTTGTCCACCGGCGGTTCGCGCGAGGCAGAGGATTTGTATCTGGCGTTCCGCGGTCGATTGCCGGGCGTGGATGCCCTGTTGAAAGGCCGCGGTCTGATTGCGGTGTGACGTCAGTAGCCCAGCGTGCGGTCGACCAGGTGTACAAAGGGCTCACCGGATTCCCCGCGCCGGATGTTTTCGCAAATGACCTGTGCGGCAGTGACCGGGCGGGTCTCGGACGCGATATGCGGGGTCACGGTGACATTCGGATGCGCCCAATAGGGGTGATCGGTGGGCAAGGGCTCGACACGGAACACATCCAGCGTTGCGTGGCCCACCTGGCCCGAGTTCAGGGCATCCAATAGCGCATCATCATCAATCAGCGGCCCGCGTCCCGGGTTGATGATACGCGCACCTTTGGGAAGCAGGGCCAGCGTTTCCGCATTCAGCGCGTTTTCAGTGGCAGGTGTGTCAGGCAGCAACAAGACTACGATTTCGGCATGAGAAAGCGCCTGGCGCAGCCCTTCGGCACCATGCAGGCAGGTTACGCCGGGGATGTTCTTGGCTGTACGGCTCCAGCCCAAGACCCGAAACTCAAGCGCGGTCAGCGCGCGGGCCACGGCTTCGCCCAATGCTCCAAGCCCCAGAATACAAACGTTGCGCTCTTGCGCCAGCGGTGGGATATCTGGGGTCCAGACACCGTCCTGTACCGTGATGTGCCGGTCCATCCCCAGATGGTAGCGCAACACGTGGCCAACCACCCACTCGATCATGCCTTGCGTCAGGCCGTGATCCACCATCCGCGCCAATGGAACGGTCAGTGTTTCGTTACCCACGATTTTTTCGACCCCGGCCCAAAGGCTCAGCACCGCTTTTAGGCGCGTGAAAGGTCTGAAATCCTGTACCCCTCCGTTTGGGGCATAAACAACATAATCGACCTGATCCGGCGCGAACTCGGTTCCAAGCTGGACGTCCAGACCCGCCTTATCAAGATATTGTGTCAGCAGCGGCTGATACACCGGCCAAAGGGCAGGGCGCGCGGAAAACAGGACGTTCACAGACATCAGAGCCCTTTCAGATCAACGGGGGCGGTGAATATGGGCGCTTTGGACGATGCCAAAGGCTGCCATCAGAACCAGCATGGCCGAGCCACCATAGCTGACCATTGGCAGTGGTACACCCACGACCGGAGCCATGCCCATCACCATTGACATGTTGACGGCAAAAAACAGGAAGAAGTTCAGCGCGATACCCAGCGTGACCAGAGATGAAAACCGGTCCTTGGTTGCCAGTGCCGTGACCATGCAGAAAACCAGAATCAAGGCATAAAGGGTCAACAGGGTCGTTCCCCCGACAAATCCGAACTCTTCGGCCAACGTCGTGAAAATGAAATCGGTATGCTTCTCGGGCAGGAAGTTCAGGCGGGACTGCGTGCCTTGCATGAAACCCCGCCCGTTCCATCCCCCGGACCCCAAGGCAATCTTGGACTGGGTAATGTGGTATCCGGCCCCCAATGGGTCGGTGGACGGGTCCAGAAAGGTGTCGATGCGCCGAAACTGATAGTCCTTCAATAATTGCCAGTCGGTTCCACGGCTGTTGAACACAGCGGCGATCAGGCCCACGACAGCAGCAATAACGGCGGCAAAATAGGCCCAGTGAACCCCTGCCAGAAACATCAACCCACCTCCTGCGGCCAGAAGCAGGATGGATGTGCCAAGATCGGGCTGTTTCAGAACCAGCAAGGTAGGCAGGATGATCAGGACAACCGGGATAAGAACCCAAAGCGGACGAGACGTTTTGTGCGAGGGAAGCCAGTCGTAATAAGCTGCAAGCAACATGACCAGCGTGACTTTCATGACCTCTGAGGGTTGCAGGCGCATAAACCCAAGGTCGATCCAGCGCTGCGCACCCATGCCGATAGTGCCGAACAGTTCAACAAATACCAGCAAAGCCACCGAGCCGAGATAGGCCAGCACCGACATGTTGCGCCAGAACCAGATCGGAACCAGTGCGATGATGAACATCACTGTCAGGCCAAGCCCGAAACGTTCCATTTGCGGCTCGGCCCAGGGCGTCCACGAACCGCCTGCAACGGAGTACAGCATCAGAAAGCCCGCGCTGGCGGTGCTGATCAGCAGCAACGTCAGCGGCCAGTTCATATACAGGAACTTGCGAAACCCCGACGGCGTGGATTTGACGGCATATTCAAGATAGCTCATGCGCGGTCCTTTCCATCCGGTCGCGCTTTGGGGCGCTTGTCACCCTCCAGCCGTTTTTGCTGTTCCTTGATGCGTTCGCGGTCGGCAACCGGGTATGCCTCAAGCGGCGGAGTGCCGTCATAAAGAGCTTGCAGCATGATGTCGCGTGCAACCGGGGCTGCGGCTGTGGACCCGCCGCCGCCATGCTCAACAACCACGGCCACGGCATATTTTGGGTTGTCATACGGTGCGAAGCAAACGAACAGCGCGTGGTCGCGACGCTCCCACGGCAAGTCCTCGTTTCGGATCACGCCTGCGGCCCGCTCTGCTTTGGTGATGTTTCGAACCTGGCTGGTTCCGGTTTTCCCCGCCATCCGGAACTCATCCGCGATGATGCGGCTTCGATATGCCGTTCCTCGCCTGTCATTCGAGACCGAGAACATGGCCTTGCGGACCTGTTCCAGATTGTAGGAGTTAAGGCCCAGTGGCTCTCCGGCGCCTGAGGGTTGTTCGACACCGTCGATCGAGCGCACCAGGCGCGGCGTGACTGCGCGACCGGTGGCGATGCGGGCTGCCATTACAGCCAGTTGCAACGGCGAAGCCAGCATGAAGCCCTGACCGATGGACGCGTTGGCCGTATCGCCCACAAGCCACTCCTGACCGTGAGCGCGCCGCTTCCATTCCTGATTGGGGGCCAGCCCATCTGCCACCGCCGACATCGGGATGTCATGCTTGACCCCCAGTCCCAAAGTGCGGGCCATGTCAGAGATCTTGTCGATGCCAACGCGCAGAGCCACGTCATAGTAATAGACATCGCAGCTGCGTTTCAGCGAAAGGTTGAGGTCGACCGTTCCGTGCCCGCCACGCTTCCAGCAATGGAAGCGACGGCTGCCGACCTTCAGGTGTCCGGGGCAGTACACGGTGTTGCCGGGAGAGACTACGCCAGCTTCCAACGCGGCCAGCGCGGTGACCATCTTAAAGGTCGATCCCGGAGGATAAGTTCCTTGCACGGATTTATTCGCCAGAGGACGGTACTTGTCTTCTGTCAATGCCCGGTAATCGGCAACCGAAATGCCACGTACAAACAGGTTCGGATCAAAACTGGGTGCCGAGGCGACCGCACGCAAGTCACCGGTTTCGCAGTCTATGACAACTGCGGCTGCACTTTCGCCCGCCAGTCGCGCCTGTGCATATTGTTGCAGATCAGCGTCGATGGACAGTTGCAGATCTGCGCCGGGTTGTCCTTCCTGCCGGTCAAGCTCGCGCATGACGCGGCCCGTCGCGTTGACCTCGACCCGCTTTGCACCGGCCTTGCCGCGCAGTTCGATTTCCTGCTTGGCCTCAAGGCCGACCTTTCCAATCTGGAACCTTGGAATGCGCAATACCGGCTCAGGGTCTTCGATCTTGCTGAGGTCATAGTCACTGACCGGGCCAACATAGCCGACGATATGTGCGAAATCCTCGTATCGTGGGTATTGCCGTGTCAGGCCGACCTCGGGCGTTACACCCGGCAGGGCCGGAGCATTGACCGCAACCTTCGAGATATCCTCCCACGTGACCTGATCCGCCAGCGTCACCGGCAGAAACGGGGCCGAGCGGCGCATTTCTGTCTTGGCGCGCTCGATCTCATCTTCGTTCAGAGGGATCAGCTCTGACAGTTTGGCGATGACTTTTTCCACGTCATCGGCGTCTTCACGAACGATGACGATGCGATAGGAAGGTGAGTTCTGGCCGATGATCTGGCCGTTCCGGTCATAGATACGCCCACGGGTCGGCGGGATAAGCCGGATGTTGATACGATTTTCTTCGGCCAACAGGCGGTATTCGTCGGCCTGTTCGACCTGCATGAACCGCATTCGTGCGGCCAAACCGCCTATGAACACCGCCTGTAGACCACCCAGCAACAGCGCTCTGCGTGGCAGGCGCTTATAGGCAAGGCCCTGGGATTTGGGTTTACGCTGTTTCATGCCCGGCTTCCCAAAGCGCTGACATCAGCAGCGGATATGCGGCGAACCCCCAACGCGCTTTGGCTAAGCATCACGACCAACGGGTAGACAGCGACCGTCAGCACAAGCTGAATCACAACCGGCCCCAATGCGGCCTGTTGCACGGACATCACCGATAGTACGACCCTGTTCATCAAAATGACCGCCGTGATCACAATGCCGACAGACATCCATTCTCCGGCAAATCCCGCATCCCTCATACCCAACGCCGCTGACCGCAAATAGGCCGACCCGACTACGGTCAGCGCGGCCAAAAGGCCCGGTGGACGTTGCAGTAGAAAGTCGGCCATCAGCATGACAAGCGCAACCAATACAGTCGGGACGTAATCGGGCCGCCGCAGCACCCAGGCAAAAGTCAGGGCAATCAGGACGTCGGGAAAAGGCCAGCGATCGGGTTGAGCGTCCAACGGCAACAGATGCAGAAACAGTACAGCAAATGCCAGCAAGGCATAAAGGCTGCGCATGGCCCAGATTTGCGAGGCCGGTCTATCCATCGCTGACCTCATCCGGGGTCAGCGCCGCCTCTGGGCGGGTGGGCCCGACTATACTGCCCGGATCCTGAATGGGCGGAGCCGAGTGAAACCGCAGAACCCTGAGAAATTCGAGCCTTTCGAAATCTGCCGACAGGCGGACCCGCAGGCGCCCCCCGGGATCTGCCGCGATTTGACCGATCAACAGGCCCGCAGGAAACACGCCACCATCACCCGAAGTGATCACACGGTCCCCGGGGCGAACCAGCTCGCGGTTTTCAAGAAACTCCACCGCGGGCGCGGGGTTGTTGTCGCCTTTGATCAGCGCGGTCTGGCCAGAAGGTTGAATGGTTGCGGGAATCGCGCTGGTGGCATCCGTCACAAGGATCACGCGTGCCGTGTCAGGGCCAACACCTGATATCCTGCCGACCAGGCCAATGCCGTCCATCGTGGCCCATCCATCCACGATCCCGTCACGCTCTCCGACATTCAGCAGAACGGATTGCCGGAATGGCGACCCGCTGTCGGCCATGACAACGCCGGTGATATAAGTCAGACGCGGGTCAAGGCGGACATTGTTCAGATCCAGCAGTCGCGCGTTTTCCTGTTCAAGCTGCAAAGCAGCCTCTTTCCAGGCGCGCATCAGGCGCAGTTCGCTACGCAGTTCCCGGTTCTGCTCGCTCAGGCGCTGATAGCTTTGGAAGTCACGCACCAGATTGACGGCGGCAGTCACGGGGACCATGGCCCATTCCATCGACGGTACAACCGTATCCACGATTCGCGCGCGGAACCGTTCTACGCGCGGGCTGTCGATGCGCCACAGAAGGAAGATACCAAGCAGGCACAGCACAACGATCCCCAACAACAAGCGGCGCAGGGGGGTCGTATACTCATCGCGCTGTGATCGGTCTTTTGCCACAGGTTACCTTCCCGTGCTGCTCGCGCCGACATAACCCTATCTTCCGAGGGTGCGCGCCTTAGCTTTCGTAGTCAATCGCGTGGCGCAGCTGTTTTTCATATTCCAGTGCCTTGCCGGTGCCCAAAGCCACACAATTCAGGCTTTCGTCCGCAATGGAAACCGCCAGGCCTGTCTGTTCGCGCAGGGCCAGGTCCAGATCGCCCAGCAGCGCACCGCCACCGGTCAGCATCACACCGCGGTCGACAATGTCCGCAGCCAAGTCGGGCGGCGTTGTCTCAAGCGCGGTCATAACCGCCTCGCAGATTTGTTGCACGGGCTCTGACAGCGCTTCGGCCACCTGGGCCTGGCTGATTTCGATTTCCTTGGGCACGCCGTTCAACAGGTCACGCCCCCGGATATGCATCGACTGACCGCGCCCATCGTCGGGCATACGGGCAGTACCGATGGTTGTCTTGATACGCTCTGCCGTGGATTCACCAACCAGAAGGTTCTGCTGGCGACGCAGGTAGGAAATGATGGCCTCGTCCATCCGGTCACCACCAACACGGACCGAACGGGCATATACGATGTCACCCAGCGACAGAACAGCAACCTCAGTGGTGCCACCGCCAATATCGACAACCATGTTGCCGGTCGGGTCGGTGATCGGCATGCCGGCCCCGATTGCGGCCGCAATCGGTTCGGCAATCAGGCCCGCGCGACGGGCACCTGCAGACAAGACCGACTGACGAATTGCACGTTTTTCGACCGGGGTTGCGCCATGGGGAACGCAGACAATGATCTTGGGTTTCGAGAAGGTCGAGCGTTTGTGCACCTTGCGGATGAAGTGCTTGATCATTTCTTCGGCAGTATCAAAATCCGCGATCACACCTTCGCGCATGGGGCGGATGGCTTCGATCGAACCGGGCGTCCGACCCAGCATAAGCTTGGCATCTTCGCCAACAGCCAGAACTTTCTTCACACCGTCCTTGACGTGATAGGCCACAACCGAAGGTTCAGACAGGATGACACCGCGCCCCTTGACGTAAACCAGCGTGTTTGCTGTTCCAAGGTCGATAGCCATGTCCGCTGTGAACAGGCCGCCCAGATTGCCAAAGATCCCCATGTTTTCCCTGATCCTGTAATGTCGGTTTTCTACTGCCCGCGACTCGACGGTTCCGGGACGGATGACTTATAGGGTGCCATCACGCCCGGTAAAAGGGCTGATTCCGCGACAATCAGCACCTTTCCGCCTTATTGAATGGGACTTTAGAAGGCAAGATGCTCTCTTATCAACACATTTACCACGCCGGGAATCTGGCGGATGTCCAAAAGCACGCATTACTGGCGTGGGTGCTGGATTATCTGACACGCAAGGACAAGCCGCTCAGCTATATCGAAACGCATTCCGGGCGTGGGTTGTACCGGTTGGATGCAGACGAATCTATTCGGACAGGAGAGGCAGTGGCAGGGATCGGTCGAGCACAGCGGGAAGGGTGGTTCGGGCCCGACCACCCGATGGCGCAGGTCCTGAAGCAGGTACAGGCCCGACACCGCGACACGGCCTATCCGGGATCGCCGATGATTGCTGCGACTATGTTACGGGAACAGGACAGTTTGCACCTCGCGGAACTGCACCCACAGGAATTTGCGGCCCTGTCGTTGGCGATGTCGCCGTTTGGGGCGAAGGTCTATCAGCAGGACGGGTTCGATCTGGCGCAGTCTTTGCTGCCTCCGACTCCACGCCGGGGCCTGATGCTGATTGACCCAAGTTACGAGGCGAAAGCCGATTACGACCGCTTGCCCGGCATTATCGCCAAGCTGCACCGCAAGTGGAATGTGGGCGTGATTGCCCTTTGGTACCCGATCCTGACGGACAATCGACATGCTGGGATGACTGCGGCTCTCAAATCGCGAAACTACCCCAAAGCCATTTGCCACGAAGTGACGTTCCCGCCTGCGCGTGAGGGGCACCGGATGATTGGGTCTGGTATGTTTATTGTGAATGCGCCGTTCGGTATCGGCGACGAAATGAATCGCCTTTCCGAGCTTTTCGCAAAACTTTAGCAGCAGACGAGACGCTGGTCGGGATAAAGCACCAAATCCATCACCGTGGGTCGTGTTGGATTTTCCGGGCAACCAAACTTGCGGTTGCCCGGATGATTTATGCAATCACGTCAGGTCTTTATAGCTGATCTCGCGCGCATCCGCGCCCGGGCCAGCTTTTTCACGGCGCACAATCAGGCGGTTGAGAGCGTGGATATAAGCCTTTGCTGACGCCACGACGGTGTCGGTGTTTGCCGACTGGCCGGTTGCGATCATTCCATCCTCTTCCAGGCGCACGGAAACCGTTGCCTGCGCGTCCGTGCCTTCGGTCACAGCATGAACCTGATAAAGCTGAAGCCGTGCTGTGTTGGGATAAATCGCACGGATCGCCTTAAAGGTCGCATCCACAGGGCCGTCGCCATGTTCGGTGGCGGTTTTGTCCAGGCCTTCAACTTCAAGCTCGACCGTCGATTCCGCCTGACCGCCCGTGCCGCAGGTCACCTTCATCGAAACCAGCTGCAGGTGGTCGTCAGCCTCGTCCAGCGTCATCAGTGCAATGAGATCGTCGTCGAACACCTCTTTCTTGCGATCCGCCAGATCCTTGAACCGAACAAAGATATCCTTGAGCTGGTTGTCGCCCACCTCAAACCCCAGCGTTTCGAGCTTGTCGCGCAAGGCTGCGCGGCCCGAGTGTTTGCCAAGCGGCAATGATGTTCCCGAAAGACCAACGTCCTCAGGACGCATGATTTCAAAGTTTTCGCGGTTTTTCAGCATCCCGTCCTGATGGATGCCACTTTCATGGGCAAAAGCGTTCTTGCCGACAATTGCCTTGTTGAACTGCACCGGAAAGCCCGAGACCGTCGCAACCCGACGCGAGATGTGCATGATCTTAGTGGTGTCGATGCCAGTATGCCACGGCATGATATCGTTGCGCGTGCGCAGTGCCATGACCACTTCTTCCAGCGCCGTGTTGCCTGCGCGTTCGCCCAGGCCGTTGATGGTGCATTCAATCTGACGGGCACCACCTGCCACAGCGGCCAGCGAGTTCGCGGTCGCCATGCCAAGGTCATTGTGGCAATGGGTGGCAAAGACCACGTCATCCGCCCCCGGCACCGTTTCGATCAGACGCTTGATCAGGTCCGCGCTTTCCACAGGAGCGGTATAGCCCACCGTATCCGGGATGTTGATCGTGGTTGCCCCGGCCTTGATTGCGATCTCGATCACCCGGCACAGGTAATCCCATTCGGTTCGGGTCGCGTCCATCGGAGACCACTGCACGTTTTCGCACAGGTTGCGCGCGTGGCTGACCGTTTCGTGGATCTTGTCGGCCATCTCGTCCATCGTCAGGTTCGGAATGGCGCGATGCAGGGGTGAAGTGCCGATGAACGTGTGAATGCGGTTTTTCTCGGCGTGTTTTACCGCCTCCCAGCAGCGGTCGATATCGGCAAAATTTGCGCGGGCCAGACCGCAGATACGGCTGTTCTTTGACCGCTGCGCGATCTCGGATACCGCTTTGAAGTCACCTTCGGATGCGATCGGAAAACCGGCTTCGATGATGTCGACGCCCATGTCATCCAGCAGCTCGGCAATTTCCAGCTTTTCATCATGGGTCATGGTGGCGCCAGGGCTCTGTTCGCCGTCGCGCAAAGTCGTATCGAAGATCAAGACGCGGTCTTGGTCGGTCACGTTGGTCATGGGGTTCTCTTTCTTCTTCTGTCCTAAAGCCTATGGCGCGCGGGCGTCCTCCTCTGAGCGGGCGCGCCGGATGGCACGCTCAGAGGCGGATTAGGATCAGTAGGCCACGCAGCGACGCACCGCGAAGGGCGGTGTCGACACAAGGGATATCTGCGCGGTTGATCATGGGATTGAGGTTATACAGAGCCCGCCGGGAATGAAAAGAACCAATTTGCAATACGTGAACTTCTGGCAACTGCCCGTGTTTAGACCACCTTGATTGTTCGCACTGCGCGGCTAGCTGATCCCGGATGGAAACTGCATTGATAATTGGCGCTTCTGGCGGGATTGGCGCAGCCGTTACCAGACGGCTGGTTGAGCAGGGCGTTTCGGTCACGCGTTTGTCCCGGTCGGAGGACGGCTTTGACCTGACCGATCCGGACGGGGTGATGCTGAAGCTTGATAACCTACCAGGTCAGTTTGATCTGATCCTGGTGGCTTCGGGTGCCTTAGAGATAAACGGCGCTGTGCCGGAAAAAACCCTTCGGGCGATTTCAGCCAGTGCCATGATGGATCAGTTCGCGTTGAATGCCGTTGGTCCGGCATTGGTGCTAAGCCGCGCGTATCATCTGTTGCCGCGACATAGACGATCTGTACTCGCGGTGCTGTCGGCGCGGGTGGGATCAATCGGGGATAATCGAACAGGCGGCTGGATCAGCTACCGTGCGGCCAAGGCAGCGGTCAATCAGGTTGTCCGCACCGCCGCAATTGAATTGGCCCGAACACATAAACAGGCGATTTGCGTCGCCCTTCACCCCGGCACGGTAAAAACAGAGTTCACGAACAAATACCTGGGTCGTCATCCTGCCGCCGAACCTGAAGCAGCCGCCGATAACCTGTTGAACGTGATACGCGGGTTAACGCTCGCTGATACAGGAGGGTTCTATGATTGGGCCGGTAAGCCGGTCCCGTGGTGAGCCTTCAACCGTCCGAGGTTCCGGTTGCCTCTGTATTTGCATCAGGGTTGGGGTGCGGGGCAGGGGTGTCAGCGTCGCTCTGCTGGTCCGAGGTCTGATCCGGCAACACGCCGTTTTCCCAGACACCGCTTTCCTCCTGGCCGTTGGCATAGCGCATCGTCCCACTGCCCTGCCGTTTGTTGTCGACAAAGCTGCCCTCATACACATCCCCGTTCGAGTAGGTGGCGGTACCCACGCCGTTGATTTTTCCGTCCGACCAGTCGCCCGTATACTTGAACCCGGCTGGGGTTATGATTTCCCCTTTGCCGTGCCGTTTTCCGTTCAGGAAATCGCCGGTGTAGACCGTGCCATCGGAATAGGTCGCCTTGCCTTTGCCCTGACGCACGCCTTCAACCCAGTCGCCGTCATATACCGAGCCATCTGCGCGCGTAACCACACCCTTGCCGTGGCTTTGCGCGTTCTTGAATTGGCCTTTGTAGATCATACCATTGGTATAGGTGGCCGTGCCCTGACCCTCGATAACACCCGCGATCCATTCGCCTTCATAGGTCGATCCGTCCGGATAGGTGATGCTGCCGTTTCCTTCGGCCAGATCGGCAACGAAATCGCCGACATAGACAGAGCCATCCGGATAGGTCACTTCGCCAAGGCCTTCAATCTGCCCGGCGTTCCAGTCGCCGGTATACACAAAGCCGTCTGTTCCTGTGAACGTACCTTTGCCGTGGCGGCGGTCGTCGACGAAATCGCCTTCGTACACATCCCCTTGGGCGTGGGTCACTTTGCCCTTGCCGTGGCGGCGCCCTTCTAGAAGCTCGCCTTCGTATACGTCACCGTTGGAGTAGGTCAGGTTACCCATCCCGGTGATCTGGTCCCCGGACCAATCCCCTGAATACACCATCCCGTCTGGCATTGTCTGTGTGCCGGTGCCATCGCGCAAACCTGCGTTGACGTCGCCGTCGTAAACGCTGCCGTCGGCATATGTGATCTTTGCTTTGCCCTGCCGTTCACCGTCGACCCAGTCGCCATCATAGATGTATCCGTCGGGAAAACTCAGCACGCCTTTGCCATGTCGCTGGGCGTTCCTGAATTCACCCTCATAGCGCGTGCCGTTCGCGAATTCAGCAATGCCGGTGCCGTTGATTGATCCGTTCGACCAATCTCCATCGTAGCTGCTGCCATTGGCATAGATGATCTTGCCGCGCCCTTCGGGTTGACCCTTGGCGAACATGCCTTCGTAGACTGACCCGTCGGGGTAGTGTGTCGTACCCTGACCCTGAATTTCACCTTCTACCCATTGCCCGGTGTATTCAAATCCGTTCGGCAGCCGATACGTTCCTGTCCCGTGCCGCAACCCGTTCTCATAAGTGCCCTCATAGACACCGCCAACTTCATCATCCTTGACGATGACAGTCCCGTCCTGCGCGAAAGCAGTGGCCGCCGCCAGACTCATCCCCGCCGCCAAAATTGAGTTTCGGATCACGTTCATTTCTGGTCCTGTCTGCCCGGTCGTCGCTGGTGATATCTCTTGTGCAAAACTAAGGTACCGTTGCAGGCAGAGCAACGGCTTTTGCCGCATTGGTCTTTTACTCGCGCGGTGATCTGCTAAATGGCAATAGGACTTACGAGGCAAGAGGGCAGCATGGCCGACCGTTTCCGCATCACTCTGGCGCAACTGAATCCGACCGTTGGCGATATCGAAGGCAACGCGGCAAAGGCCGTTGCGGCATGGGAACAAGGCAAAGCAGCGGGCGCGAATCTGGTGGCTTTCCCCGAGATGTTCATCACCGGCTACAACACGCAGGATCTGGTTCTCAAACCGGTATTCCACCGCGCAGCCATGTCTGCGGTCGAAGCGCTGGCGGCAAAATGCGCCGAAGGTCCTGCAATTGCCATAGGTGGCCCCTGGGTCGATGATGGCAAGCTGTACAACGCCTATCTGATCCTGAAGGGTGGCCGGATCACCAGCAAGGTTCTGAAGCACCACTTGCCGAATGAGACGGTGTTCGACGAAGTGCGCCTTTACGATGCGGGACCACTGGGTGGGCCGTATTCGGTAGGGAATTTCCGGATTGGCAGCCCGATCTGCGAAGACAGCTGGCACCCTGACGTGGCAGAAACGCTGGAGGAAACCGGGGCCGAGTTTTTGTTGATCCCCAACGGGTCGCCCTATTTCCGGGATAAATACGATGTGCGACTGAACCACATGGTCGCGCGCGTGGTCGAAACGGGCCTGCCGCTGATCTACCTGAATATGGTGGGCGGGCAGGATGATCAGGTTTTTGATGGTGCCAGTTTTGGCCTGAACCCGGGCGGGGAATTGGCGTTCCGAATGCCGGTTTTTGACGAGCTGCTCTCGCAAGTCGATCTTGAGCGCGGCGAAGACGGCTGGCGGATCGCATCAGGCGAAATCGTGCCCCAACCGGATGAGTGGGAGCAGGATTATCGCGCGATGGTGCAGTCCCTTCGCGACTATATGGGGAAAACGGGTTTCAAAAAGGCGCTGCTGGGCTTGTCCGGCGGGGTCGATTCCGCGCTGGTCGCGACCATTGCGGTCGATGCCATCGGGGCCGAAAATGTCCGCTGCGTGATGCTGCCGTCGGAATACACCAGCCAGGCCTCGCTTGACGATGCCGAGGCGGTCGCCAAAGCGCTGGGCGTGCATTATGACTACGTGCCGATCTCGGACAGTCGCGCAGCCGTCACCAGCACTTTGGCACCGCTGTTTGCAGGGCTGGATGAAGGGTTGACCGAAGAAAACATTCAATCCCGCCTGCGCGGGTTGCTGTTGATGGCGATCTCGAACAAGTTCGGCGAAATGCTGTTGACCACCGGCAACAAATCCGAAGTCGCCGTGGGCTATGCCACAATCTATGGCGACATGAACGGCGGCTATAATCCGATCAAGGATCTGTACAAGACCCGTGTGTTCGAAACCTGCCGCTGGCGCAATGCCAATCACCGCGACTGGATGATGGGCCCTGCAGGCGAAGTGATCCGTCCCTCTGTCATAGACAAACCGCCCAGTGCAGAACTGCGCGAAGATCAGAAAGACAGCGATAGCCTGCCGGATTACCCGGTGCTGGACGGAATACTTGAGATCCTCGTCGATCAGGACGGATCGATCGCAGACTGTGTCGCCGCCGGGTACAACGAAGCAGATGCTCAGCGGGTCGAACATCTGGTCTATGTCAGCGAGTATAAACGGTTTCAGTCCGCCCCCGGTACGCGCCTGAGCAACCGCGCGTTCTGGTTGGACCGGCGGTATCCAATTGTGAATCGCTGGCGCGATCGCCCCTGATTGCCACAATTCGCGCGCTGAATAGGAAACAGTAAGGTTTTCCTTCCTTTGATTGTTTTCCGATTTCTCGTTATGGGCCCGCCACGGGAGTTAAAACCGGCCTCTGACTTGTTGTGACGACAACTTTCTGCCACATTTTAGCTTGAAAATTGCCCTATGTGGGGCGGGTGCGACGCAATTCTCAAAGTCGCGAATTGATTTTGAAGAAGTGTGACGCATCCGGGGTTGGATGTCTGAGTAAATGGTTTGGTTTTGACATGTATGAGGAATATCAAGGATCGCATCATGCTCTTTTGAAACGGCGGACGATGGAATCTCCGCCACAGGAGCTGGATGAGGAAAAGCTGGAAGCGGCGATTGCCGGTGTCCTGAATGAACAGCGGCTGTCCGACGAACAGGCAGCAGCGTCCCTTCGGGCTGAGTTTCCAAGCTTGTTGCCGCAGAAGGACGTAACCGCGCAGACCGTGCAAAAAGACACCGGGCTGACTGCGATGTTGCGTCAAAAATGGGCGGAACTGTCCGGCGCAGCGTGATGTGCTGAGGGTTTTCGCTGCCATTGGCGTCTGGGCCACAGGCACAAAAATAGTGCCGATGTAGTGACAATTCGTGTTGCCAAACTTCTGGGCCTTGGCCCCCATACGGGTTCAGGCGACAGAGTAATGCTATATATGACGGCACCAAAACCGAACCCCGTAGAATCCGATCTTGCCCTTCCCAAATCTGTTGATGTTGTCGTTATTGGCGGCGGCATAATCGGCGTTTCAACCGCGCTGGAACTGGCAGAACGCGGCGCTTCCGTCCTTTTATGCGAAAAGGGACAGATTGCGGCAGAACAAAGCTCGCGCAATTGGGGGTGGGTGCGTTTGGGTATGCGTGACCCGCGCGAAATTCCCCTGATGCAAGAGGCGTTGCGGATCTGGCAGACCCTTGATGCCCGCCTGGATGGCAATACCGGCTATACGCAATCCGGCATTCTTTTCGGCGCGTCCGGCAAGCGGGGAGAAGTCAACCTGAAACGTTGGATGCGCCACGTGGAGGGATTGCAGACCGGGGCAAATATGGTGTCGGGACGCGAGTTGGCAGAGTTGTTGCACGGGCATGAAACCGGCCTGACATCCGCCCTGTACATGCCGCAGGACGGGCGGGCTGAACCGCAATGGGCCGCCCCGGCCATCGCCGAATCCGCACGGCGTCTGGGTGCTGTGATCATGACAGGATGCGCCGTGCGAAGTTTAGACATTCAGGATGGGCGTATCGCGGGTGTTTTCACCGAGCGCGGCAAGGTCGCCTGCGGGCGCGTGGTTCTGGCGGGGGGCGCGTGGTCGCGTCTTTTTGCGGGCAATGCAGGTATCAATCTGCCGCAGTTAAAGGTTTTGAACACGGTTCTGCGGACCTCTCCGGTAAAAGATGGGCCCGAAACTGCGCTATGGTCGGATGATTTTGCGATCCGAAAGCGCGCAGATGGGGGGCACACCATCGCGTCCGGACATCAGAACACGGTCGATATCGTACCGGACAGTTTCCGGCTGGGGTTGCAGTTTCGCTTTGCCTTTGCGCAGGAATGGAAATCCCTGCGCTTTCGCTGGTCAAAACAGTGGGCTATCGAGGCCCGTCAGAACAGAAGATGGTTGCCGACCGACGTGACCCCGTTCGAGCTGTGCCGGGTTTTGGATCCTGAACCTTCGCAGAAGTATTTGCGACAAGCCTGGGCCAGTGCACGAAAAGGAATTCCTGCGTTGCAGGACAGTGAAATCGTCCAAAGTTGGGCGGGTATGATTGATGTTACCCCCGACGCCATTCCCATAATCTCGGGCGTGGATGACATGCCGGGTATGTATATCGCCACGGGCTTTTCCGGCCACGGCTTTGGCATCGGGCCCGGCGCCGGCCGCCTGACGGCTGACCTTGTCACTGATTTAACCCCTTGTGTGGATCCGACCGCGTTCCGTCTGTCTCGGTTCACTGACGGCTCAAAGGTGCGACCGGATCCGGGTTACTAGGGGCTTAGCCCATCATCTGATAGCTGACCGGAACAAAGCGGAAGCCCTCGCCCCGTGTCTCGACAAAGCCCGCGGCAGGGAAGGGCATGTGATAGCCGACCATCGGCACCTTGTCGGCTGCCAGCATGCCAAGAACATTACGGCGCGCGGCTGTTGCGGCGGCCTTGTCCATGTCAAACCGAACCTCCCATTCCGGATGGGCAAAGGACCAAACGTAATGGTTGGCCAAATCCGCTGTCAGCAGAAGGCGCTGTCCGTTGCTCTCCAGATGATAGACCGTATGGCCCGGAGTATGGCCGTGGGCCGCAACCGCAGTTATGCCCGACGCCACTTGCTCTCCATCACCGATAAAGCTCATCTTCTCGGCCAGCGGTGTGACTTTTGCGGCCACAAGATCACCGACATTGTTTCCGGCCTCCTGCGCGGACCAGAAATCGTATTCCGTTGCCGAGGTCACATAGCGTGCGTTGGCAAAGGTTGGTGCGCCATCCGTTGTCATGCCGCCAATATGGTCTGGATGCATATGGGTCAGCACGACAACGTCGATCTGATCCGGGCTGACACCTGCATCGGCCAAAGCGGCCTGAATGCCACCCTGCCCCAGACCGGTGTCGAACAACACCAGTTCCGATCCGGTGTTGACCAGTGAGGGGGTGAAGAAGAACTGGGCGGTGTCGGCGGGAATAAAGTTCTCAGCCGAAACCTTTGCAAAGTCTTCATCAGACGCTCCGCCGCCAAAGATATCCTTGGCGCCGTCGCGCGGCAGGCTGCCATCCAGCAAGGTCGTGACTGTTAAGTCGCCGACCTTGAAGGTTTTGGCGATGGTCGAGTTGGCCTTGGCGTCAGAGCCTGCGGCCAAAACCGGCGCTGCTGCCGTGGCAAACGGCAAGGCGGCAGCAGTTCCCAAGGCGGCACGGCGAGTAAGTTTGATTGTCATTATCGTTCCCCCTGTCAGAACACCTTTAGAAAAACTAGAACGGTGTGAGATTCTGACCAGATGTTACGACATCCACGTAGGGTGCATGGATGAACAATACGTGTTAATTTTTGTTCATGTCGCGATCGCAGAACAAAACCGTTCCAACAGATCAAAGTGTAGAAGATTTCCTTAACTCGGTCCAATCAGAACGTCGGGCCGAAGAGGCGCGCGCTCTGGATGAACTTTTTCGGGCCGCCACCGGGTTTGATCCGGTCATGTGGGGCCCGTCGATGATCGGGTATGGCCGTTATCACTATCGCTACGCCTCGGGCCGAGAGGGCGATTTTCTTGCAACCGGGTTTTCCCCGCGCAAGTCGTCGCTGGTGATCTATATCATGCCGGGTTACGCGGATTTTGGCGGCATTCTGGCCCGGTTGGGCAAGCACAAGCTGGGCAAGTCCTGCCTGTACGTGAACAAGCTGGCGGATATCGACGTGCAGGTTCTGTCGGAACTCATCCGCGCCGGGTTGACCGACCTTGGCAGGATATGGCCCGTGGAACCGCGTTGAATCACCTGATGGATCAAGCGGCGGCTGGACAAAAACGCGCCCATGTGACAAGAGCCGCGCCAACAGGAGACACCCATGACAACCACCCGTTTTGCCCCGTCGCCCACCGGTTACATCCATGTGGGCAACCTGCGCACCGCCCTGATGAACTATCTGATCGCCCGCAAAGCAGGCGGTACGTTCATCCTGCGCATCGATGACACCGACCCCGAACGCTCGAAAGAGGAATATGTCGATGCCATCAAACAGGATCTTGAATGGCTGGGTTTGCACTGGGATCGAGTCGAGCGTCAATCCGAGCGTTTGGACCGCTACGCCGAAGCGGCTGACAAGTTGCGCGCGATGGGGCGGTTCTATGAAGCGTTTGAGACACCGACCGAGCTGGACCTGAAGCGCAAGAAACAGCTGAATATGGGCAAGCCGCCGGTTTATGACCGTGCCGCGCTGAACCTGTCGGATGCCGAGAAGGATGCGCTGCGGCCCGAACGTGGCAACGGTGTCTGGCGTTTCAAGCTGGATCACGAACGGATCGAGTGGACCGACGGTATTTTGGGCGACATCTCGATCGATGCGGCCTCGGTTTCTGATCCGGTGCTGATCCGTGGTGATGGGCAGGTTCTTTATACGATCGCTTCGGTGGTGGACGACACTGAAATGGGCGTGACTGATGTCGTGCGCGGCTCGGACCACGTGACCAACACTGCGACCCAGATTCAGATCATCAAGGCACTGGGCGGGGATTGCCCGCGCTTTGCGCATCACTCGCTGCTGACCGGCCCGCAGGGCGAAGCTCTGTCGAAACGCCTGGGTACGCTGGCCCTGCGCGATCTGCGCGAACAGGGCGTGCAACCGATGGCACTGCTGAGCCTTATGGCGCGTCTGGGTTCGTCCGATCCGGTCGAACTGCGCTCGGAAATGGCCGAGTTGATCGACGGCTTTGACGTGAGCCGGTTTGGTGCCGCGCCGACCAAGTTCGACGTGCAGGACCTGTTCCCGCTGACCGCGAAATACCTGCAATCGCTGCCGCTGGCGAATGTGGCCGATGCTGTCGCGGATGCCGGGGTGCCTGCTGAGTTGGCCGAGCCGTTCTGGGCCATGGCGCGGGAAAACATTACCACTTTAGCCGACCTCAAAGGGTGGTGGGACCTGTGCCGTGATGGTGCCGAGCCGTTGGTTGCGGATGAAGATCGCGAATTCATCGCTAAAGCCATGTCGCTGCTGCCCGAAGGCCCGTTTGATGGCGACACCTGGGGGGCCTGGACCAATGCCGTGAAAGAGGCAACAGGCCGCAAGGGGAAAGGTCTGTTCATGCCGCTGCGCAAGGCGTTGACCGGTGCAGAGCGTGGCCCGGAAATGGCTGCGTTGCTGCCGTTGCTGCAGGTGATCCGCGCGCGCGGGTAAACCGCTACTATTCCAGAAAAAAGGGTCGTGCCCAGGCGCGACCCTTTTTATGCCAGCTGCTCAATCCGGGCCGACAGTCTGGTCAGGCGGTCATCGACAAAATCACGCTCAGCAGGTTTGAGTTGCTGGTGGCGCGGATAGCGCGGTTCGGCGCGATCATTCAAGATCGGGGCGTTCCAGCCGGTTGTCGTCTCAAAGAAACGATCCGCGCCGTCTTCTCCGAACGCCCGCAAGTAACCCTGAACAACAACATCGATGTAGCTGAGTAGCAGGGGGTGGTGATTGCTGGGCTCGTTATGCCGATCCTGCGGGACGGTGTAGACCGCAATTTCAACTTCATGTGTCAGTGGATGTGAAATCGAATGCGTCGCAGGAATTCGGTCGTACGCCCATTCCCGTTCATCCAGCGCAGCCCAGTCGTTCCTTGGGACATGCGCGATCATTCCCTCAATTTCAGACTCCGGGTCCGGGACAGCCGTCAGGAACGCGACCGGGCGCAGATCAGTGTGTCGCCATGCACGTTTCCAACCCTTAAGCTTTGCCGGGCGGGGGTCGGGGAAATCATGTGTGGCGAGGTTCACAAGGCTTCCATAGCCAAAGAAATAGGGGTCGGCCATGCGAGAGGTGTCCTTTGGGTCGATTGATGTATGTCAAACCGCTTTTTTCCGCGACATGCAATAAGGCTTCATCTTTTATTCAGGGAGGCCCTCATGCGGATTACCAAACGGACGAATATCGCTGTGCGCCTGTTGATGTATTGCGCCGCACACCCAGACCGGCTGGTCACCAAAGCCGAGATCGCCGAAGTCTGCAACATCTCGGAAAACCATCTGGCTCAGGTGATCAACCAGTTAAGCCAGTTGAATTACCTGAGCACTCAGCGCGGCCGCAACGGCGGTATGTCGTTGGCGCGACCGGCAAGCCAAATCCGGATCGGCGCGGTGTTTCGGCATGTCGAAGGGGCCTTGCCCATCGCCGAGTGTTTTGCGGATGCGGATAACACCTGTCCTTTGACCGATGCCTGTAGGCTGCGGCTGGCATTGCAGGATGCGGCGGAGGTTTTCTATGCATCTCTGGACGAAGTGTCGTTGGATGCGCTGGTTTGTGACAACGACCCGTTGCTGAAGCTGTTGCAGCCCGTGGCCTGCATACGCTGATCTTAGTCGCTGGCCCGCAAAATGCGGGCTGGCCGGACAGAGAGAGGGCGCAGCGCGAATGCGAAACCTGCGCAGAGCGTGACGCCGATACCGGCCAGAACAATGCCAAAGGCCGAAGACCAGATCACGGTAAAACCTGTGTCGAAGATGTACGTGGCCACAGCCCAGCCGCCCAGGATGCCGACCAGCAAGGCGACGCAGCCCGCCGCAGCGCCCAGCAAGACCGAGCGCAGCCCAAAACTGCGCAGGATGCGGCTACGGTCAGCCCCCAACGTCTTGAGGATTGCCGCCTCGTATCTGCGGGCGGGTTCACCGGCGGCTGCCGCCCCGATCAGAACCAGAAATCCGGTCAATAACGACACGCCCGCGCCATACGAGGTTGCGGCGGCGATCCCTGCCAATAGGCCCGAAACACGGTCAATGGCGTCGCGCACACGGATGGCCGTGATGTTGGGGAACTGGCCCGCAAGATCTCGCAGAATGGCGGCCTCAGCCTGTTCTTCTGCATATGCCGTCGCAATAAAGCTGTGTGGTGCGCCCGCCAGCGCCGACGGGTTCATCGACATGACAAAACCCATACCCGCTGTGGAAAAATCCACCTCTCGGGTTGAGGTCAGCTCTGCGGTGATATCCCGCCCCAGGATGTTGACAGTTATCTGATCGCCGAGTTTCAGACCCATCTCTTCGGCTTCTTCGGCTGCAAAGCTGATCTGTGGTGCGCCAGAATAATCCTCGGCCCACCATTCCCCCGCTGTCACCCGTGCATTTGCCGGGGGTCGGGCTGAATAGGTGACGCCGCGATCTCCCTCCAGTACCCAATGGTCACCGGCCACCTCACGAGCGGGGCGGCCATTTATCTGGGTGATGATGCCCCGCAGCATTGGTGCGCTTTCAATGCGGCTGACAGCAGGATCGGTTTGCAGCCGTTCGGTAAAACCGGGCATCTGGTCTTTTTGAATATCGACAAAGAAGTATGAAGGCGCCACTTCCGGCAGATTGCCGGAGATCGCATTGCGCAGCGTTCCGTCAATCTGCCCAACCGCCGCCAGCACTGACAAACCCAGGCCAAGCGACAAAACCACCGACCCCGCGCCTTCACGCGGATCAGAGATGGCGGACAAGGCCCATCGCAGGGCAGGGCGGCCCCGCGCCAAAGGTGTTCCGACCCGCGCCAGATTGCGAATGGCATAGGCTGCGAGCGCCAGCAAGATCAGTGCGCCCGCAAGTCCGCCACTGGTCCACAGGGTTAGGCGAGTAGAGCCGCTGAACCAGGACGCAATCACGATCAGGGACGCCAATCCAATCCCGGTTGCCACGACATAAATCGCGCGTGGGATGGGACGAGCCGCACTCAGTGCATCGCGAAACAGAGTTGCGGCGCGCACATCTTCGGTTCTGGCCAGCGGCCAGAGTGTGAACAGAAACGCTGTCAGCAGGCCATAAAGTGCGGCCTCGATCAGCGGTCGCGGATAGAGCGAGAACACCGCCGGAACCGGCAACCGGTATTCCAGCAGCGGCGCCAGCAAAAGCGGAGCCACCCCACCCAGTACCAGTCCAATTACAATGCCAGTCAGGGACAGCACCCCGATCTGAATCATGTAAGTTTGAAAAATGGTGGAGCGATCCGCGCCCAATGTCCGCAATGTCGCAATGGTTTCCGTTTTCTGGCTCAGATAGGCCCGTACGGCGGCGGACACACCGATGCCACCGACGGCAAGCCCCGACAACCCGACAAGGACCAGAAAGGCACTCAGGCGGTTGACGAATTCCGATATGCCCGGCGCGCCGTTGCGCGCGTCGCTCCAGCGCATCCCCGAGCCTTCAAGCGCCGCGCTGGCACGTGCGGCCACCTCCGACAGGTTCGCGTCTTGGGGCAAGGTCAGCCGGTACCTGGTCGAAAAAAGCGTTCCGGGCTCCAGCAGGCCAGATGCCTGCAACGCTTCGGTACGCACCATTGTACGAGGCCCCAAGGCAAAACCAGCCGCGGCGCTGTCGGGTTCATTCCGAAGTGCGGCCATCAGAATGAACTCTTGCGTGCCTAGCGCGAAGTGATCACCGACCGACAAACCAAGCCGGTCGATCAGAACGGGTTCCATGACGGCACCGGGCAATCCGGCCCTGCCGTTCAGGGCGTCGTCCAGCGTGATGCCCGGCTCCAGCTTGACCGATCCGACCAGCGGATAAGCCTTATCCACGGATTTGACCTGGGTTAGTGCACGTTCGGGTCCTGCCGCTCGGGGCACAACCGCCATCGAACGGAAATCGACAATCTCGGACACCTGCTCGGATGCCTGTCGCATCCAGAGGCGCTCGGCCTCAGTGGCAAAACGATAGGTGAACTCAAGCTCGGCATCGCCGCCCAACAGTGATGCGCCTTCGCGGGTCAGCCCGGTCTGAATCGCCTGACGCACCGATCCGACGGCGGCGATGGCTGCGACGCCCAACGCCAGACAGGCCAGAAAGATGCGAAACCCGCGCAGGCCCCCGCGCAGCTCTCGACGGGCCAGCCGCGCGGCTAGCCGAAGGCTCATTCTGCGGCCTCCTGACGGGTCTCGTCGGCAATCCTGCCGTCGCGCAGCCGGATCACCCGGTCACATCGTTCAGCCAGCGAACGGCTGTGTGTTACAAGAACCAGCGTCGCATCATATTTGCTCCGAAGCCCGAACAGCAGATCGACAATCGCGGCACCGTTTGTTTCGTCCAGATTCCCGGTCGGTTCATCCGCCAGCAAGATCTTGGGGCGCGGTGCCGATGCACGGGCCAAAGCAACTCGTTGCTGCTCGCCACCCGACAATTGCGCCGGGTAATGATCGCGACGATGCGATAACCCCACGGCATTCAGTTCAGTCTCGGCCCGGTCGAACGCATCTTTGTGCCCTGCCAGTTCCAGCGGTGTCGCCACGTTTTCCAGCGCAGTCATCGTCGGGATCAGGTGGAAATTCTGAAACACGACGCCCATGTTGTCGCGCCGAAACCGCGCCAGGGCGTCCTCGTCCACGCTTGTCAAATTCTGATCCAAGGCCAAGATTTGACCGCTTGTTGCCTGTTCCAATCCACCCATCAGCATCAACAATGACGATTTTCCCGACCCCGATGGCCCGATCAGCCCCAGCGTTTCCCCCCTGTTCACGTTCAACGTAATGTCATGCAAAATATCGACCCGCCCGGCATTGCCATCCAGCGATAAAGCGGCATTTTGAAGAGCGAGAACAGCAGGCGTCATGGGTCTTCCCGATAAAGGAGAGGTTTTTTGGGATATGGAGTGATCACCGTATTGCGCAAGGTTTTGATGACAAGCCCATTTGTGTTCTGCGGTTTTGCGGCCACAGCCGATCAGGTGGCGATTGCAGCCCTTGGGGACTCGCTGACACAGGGCTACGGGTTGGTGGAAGAGAATGGGTTTGTTCCCCAGCTTGACCGTTGGTTGCAGGCGCAGGGCGCAGAAGTTCGCGTTATCAACGCCGGTGTCTCGGGCGATACAACGGCGGGGGGTGCCGCGCGGGTGGAATGGACCCTGACACCCGATGTGGACGGAATGATTGTTGCCTTAGGCGGGAACGACGTGTTGCGCGGGATCGATCCTGCTGTTTCGCAAGCCAATCTGCGCAAGATCCTTGAGGTTGCACGAAAAGCGCAGGTTCGTGTTTTGTTGATCGGAATGCAGGCGCCGGGCAACTACGGAGCTGAATACAAACAGGCGTTCGATGGCATGTACCCCGCACTGGCGCAGGAGTTTGAAGTTCTGTTTTTCAGTAGTTTCTTCGAGGGGCTTGCAGCGGAGGATGATCCCGCAGCCGTATCGCAATACATGCAATCGGACGGCATTCATCCAAATGCGGCAGGGGTGGCGAAGATCGTCGACGCAATGGGTCCGTCCGTGTTGCAACTCGTGACGCAGGCGGGCGGGGAAGGTTAGCCATCCCCGTGATAGCGATCAGACGACCGTAACAACCGTTCCGATGGGGACCCGGTTATACAGATCGATTACATGTTCATTCAGCATCCGAATGCACCCGTTTGACACCGCCCTGCCTATGGTTTGTGGCTGTGTCGTGCCGTGGATTCGGAAATAGGTATCGACACCGTTCTGGAACAAATACATCGCACGCGCGCCGAGGGGATTATCCCCACCTCCCGGCTGCACATAGTCATTGTCCTTGAATTTTGCGTAGGCCACCGGATCGCGCTGGATCATCTCTTGGGTCGGGCGCCAGGTCGGCCATTCCTTTTTCACATCGATGGTAGCGGTGCCGGTGAATTCCAGACCTGCCTTGCCGACGCCGCAGCCATAGCGGATCGCTTTGCGTGGTTCGGTGACATAGTAAAGATAGAATGAACGGGGGGCGACCAGCAGCTGCCCGGGCAGGAACTGCTTTTTGATGCGCACGAACTGCGGTGTCGGATCATACTCGACCGCTTTCTTGGCGCTGGCAATGCCCGGCAGCAGCGTGGCCGCTGTTCCGGCCAGAAAAACTCGGCGTGTAAACATCGAAACCCTCATCAATTGACCAATGAAACCTAAGAGCCAGTTTCATCATGATATGTTATTTGGTCAATTCTGGGGCAAGCATCACGCATCCGTGATGTGATCAATCGGCCACCTGAAGCGGCAGGGGTTGAACAAAAGGGTGAGGGATTTTCCTCACCCTTTCAACAGCTTATGCAAGTTGGATGTTGTCGGCGCTTTCGCGGCCGTCACGACCCGAACGCAGTTCGTACGTGACTTTCTGGTTGTCGGCCAGACCGGTGAGGCCCGAGCGTTCGACGGACGAGATGTGGACGAAGATGTCCTTGCCGCCATCTTCGGGCGCGATAAAGCCGTAGCCTTTGGTGGTGTTGAACCATTTTACGGTGCCTGCTGGCATATCCGTGTCTCCTGTTTGGTGCTGCCCACGGAGTTGCGGCAGCCTGGCGTCGTAGGTCTGGATCGATAGACTGAGCGCCGTAGAAGGAGACAGTAGGTCGAAATAGAAAAACGTTAGCACCCTGCATATGGCATTGAGGCAAGCCGGTGGCAAGAGTGGTTTGTACGGATTGTACAGGGGCCAGAGGGCAGAAAACCCAATTTGTACAAGAATCCGCTGACGGGTTTGACACCGTTTGATGGCATCCCGGGTGCTCTGATCACCCTGTCTGTTGATACGCGACGGTAGTGAAAAACCCGGACCCACACTTTTCCGGTCGGCCATGCGGAGCGGTCACCACGTGCCATGCCTGCGCGGGAGAGTGACACTTTCTGGTTCCAGGCACGTGGTCAGGACCAGTGTCATTCTGGCCGGTTGAGCGGGGGGTCTTCTCACAACTGACGGTTATTATTCATCAATCACTATGTTTGGAAAATCTGCGATCCGGTGCTATACTTTCAGGCAGCCGTGGGGGCGGATATGAAAGTTGTCTGTACGATAACCTTGTTGTGCTGGGCCGGAGCCGCGCAGGCCCTGACTGTTCCATATGGGACAGAGGGTTCGATGCCGGGGGCGCGTGAAGGCGGGCTCAAATTCTACAACATGCTCGAGTTTGAACACGAGATGAAGGCACCGGTCTTCGCGAAAGAGAATCCGCGCCGTAATGAAAGACGTCGTCGTCTTGTCGAGCTTGGAGGACCCAAGCGTTTGCCCGAGATTCTGGCTGAACGGACGGAGGTCGTGGAAGAATCAGGGCCCGAGTTCTGCGAGCTGTGGTGCAATGAGCCCGGGTCAGAAGAAACGCCGGTGGGCGTGAACGTCTCGGCCGTGCCGCTTCCGGCCAGTTGGCTGCTGCTGGTTGGGGCGCTGACAGGGCTGTTCGGTGTCGGACGGCTGCGCGGCAACCGGTTCGGGTAAGCGCTGCACCTGCAATCATCCTTGAATGCTGTGATATGTGACGCCGAAGGTTGGTGGGCCTGCCGACCTGCGATGGTTGCCTGAAAAGGTGCGTGTTAACCACTTGGTAGTCATACCTGCGCCACCTTGCGCGCATGAGTGACTATCGCCGCGTCCGCATTCCCGGAGCCAGATATTTCTTTACGGTTTCGCTGGCCGACCGGTCGTCAGACCTGTTGATCCGCGAGGTCGCACATCTGCGCGCGGCTTTTGCCGAAGCGCAGCGGGAGCGTCCGTTTTGGTGTGATGCGTTTGTGGTGTTGCCCGATCACCTGCACGCGGTGTGGTCCTTGCCGCCGGGGGATGCGGATTATTCCACGCGGTGGGGTGCGATCAAAGCGCGGTTCACCATGCGCGTGAACAAGACAAACCGTAGGCCGGGCTTCTGCCCGGCACCGATACCGACAGTTCTGCCCGTTGTGACCTTTGGCAGATATGCCGGGCTGAAGCCCGGCCTACGGGCCAACAAACGCGAAGGGGCGGTTTGGCAGCGTCGGTTTTGGGAGCATACCATTCGGGACGAACGGGATTATCGTAATCATATGGCGTATTGTTGGGGGAACCCGGTCAAGCACGGGTTGGTGGCCCGCCCGACCGATTGGCCGTATTCGTCGATCCATCGCGATATCCGTGCGGGCCGGGTTGATCCGGAATGGAGCGGCGGTGTGACGGGCGGCGCGTTCGGAGAACCGTGACACAAAGAACACCCCCCGTAGGCCGGGCTTCAGCCCGGCATCCACCATCCCCCTCAGAGCGATTGAAGGGTTTTGAGGCCATTCATCGGCGGATTTTGGTAAAGGTGTGGGTGTGTTGAGGGGTGCCGGGCTGAAGCCCGGCCTACAAGATTGTACATGATGGAAGTAAATACACATCCTAGACATTCTGTTTCAGATCATTGAAATTGTTAGAAGAATTTCCATATCTTATGTTCGTAAATATGTATACGAGGTGTTTAATGAACAGAGGGAAGTGGTCACAAGCTGGTGTGCCCAAGAAGGGTTGGATTTGTTCAGATATTGAAGATTTGGGCGAACCAAGTGAAACCTGCCAGATGTGCGAATCTCAAGAGATTCGATTTGTTCACTACATGTCTCACAAAGACTATCCAAACGTCTTAGCATGCGGGTGTGACTGTGCAGGGCACATGGAGGGAAGCTTGGCGCGATCAAATGAACGCGACAAAGCAATGCGAAACGCATCAAAACGACGTCAAAATTTTCCTTCATTAAAATCATGGACGCATTCCCAAAAAGGAAACCCTACTATTCTGAAAGAAGGGATGCGAGTTACGGTCTTTCGAAAAGGCAGCAAGTATAAGTTTGTCATCAAGCATCCGCACTTACCGGAGGGAAAATTCGGACGAAAAGCTTTTGTCTCTGAAAGAGAAGCAAAACTAGCATCCTTTGATGCTATGATTTGGTTACAGCAAAATTGGCGCCAGCTATAAATAAAGGGTTGAGGAGTTACCTCCACAACCCTTGAGGGTGTCACCGCGCAAACTTCTTATGCTTCAGCCGCTTGGGCTCCAGCGCATCAGGCCCCAACCGGCGCTTCTTATCCTCTTCGTAATCCTCGAAGTTGCCCTCGAACCATTCCACATGGGCATCGCCCTCAAAGGCCAGAATATGCGTGCAGATCCGATCGAGGAAAAAGCGGTCGTGTGAGATCACAACAGCGCAGCCGGCGAAATCGACCAGCGCGTCTTCCAGTGCGCGCAGGGTTTCGACGTCGAGGTCGTTGGTGGGTTCGTCCAGCAGCAGGACGTTGCCGCCCTCTTTCAGCAGGCGGGCCATGTGGACGCGGTTGCGTTCACCGCCAGAGAGCAGCGAGACCTTTTTCTGCTGGTCGCCGCCCTTGAAGTTGAAGGACGAGCAATAGGCGCGGGAATTGACCTGCGCGTCGCCCAGTTGGATAATCTCGGCGCCGCCGGTGATCGCCTCCCACACTGTGTCGTTGTCTTTCAGGTCGTCGCGGGACTGGTCGACATAAGACAGCTCGACCGTGTCGCCCAGCGTGATGGTGCCGCTGTCGGGCTGTTCCTGACCGGTGAGCATCTTGAACAGCGTCGATTTACCGGCACCGTTGGGGCCGATGACGCCGACGATGCCGCCGGGGGGCAGGGCGAAATCCAGCCCTTCGATCAGTTGCTTGTCGCCCATGTGTTTCGACAGGCCCTCGACCTCGATCACCTTGCCGCCAAGGCGCTGGCCGTTGGGGATGACGATCTGCGCGCGGGTCAGCTTTTCACGTTCGGACTGTTCGGCCAGCTCGTTATAGGCGTTGATCCGGGCCTTGGATTTGGCCTGACGGGCCTTCTGGCCCTGACGCATCCATTCCAGTTCACGCTGCAGGGTCTTCTGCTTGGACTTGTCCTCGCGGGCTTCCTGCTCCAGCCGTTTGGCCTTTTGTTCCAGCCATGCGGAATAGTTGCCCTCGTAAGGAATGCCGCGGCCGCGGTCGAGTTCGAGGATCCAGCCGGTGATGTCGTCCAGGAAGTAACGGTCGTGGGTGACGATCAGGATGGTGCCCTTGTAGTCGATCAGGTGCTGTTGCAGCCAGGCGATGGTTTCGGCGTCCAGGTGGTTGGTCGGTTCGTCCAGGAGCAGCATGTCGGGCGCTTCGAGCAGCAGCTTGCAGAGCGCCACGCGGCGTTTCTCACCACCTGAGAGGTTGGCGATGTTGGCATCGTCCGGCGGGCAGCGCAGCGCCTCCATGCTGACGTCGATCTGGCTGTCGAGGTCCCAGAGGTTTTCCGCGTCGATCGCGTCCTGCAGGGTGGTCATTTCCTCCATCAGCTCGTCCGAGTAATTCTCGGCGATCTCCATGGCGATCTCGTTGAAGCGGTCGACCTTGGCCTTTTTCGCAGCCACGCCCAGCATCACGTTTTCGCGGACGGTGAGCGATTCATCCAATTGCGGTTCCTGCGGCAGGTAACCGACCTTGGCACCCTCGGCCGCCCAAGCCTCGCCAGTGAAATCGGTGTCGAGGCCGGCCATGATCTTCATCAGCGTCGATTTACCGGCACCGTTGACGCCGACAACACCGATTTTCACACCGGGCAGAAAGCTGAGGTGGATATTTTCAAAGCACTTCTTGCCACCGGGATAGGTCTTGGAGACACCCTGCATGTGGTAGACATATTGATAGGCGGCCATGTCGCGTCCTCTGGGTCGGGAATTTGGGTTGAAACGCTGGATATCCGAGCGGGGCGGGCGGGGCAAGCTGGTGGTTTTGTGAATTTCGTCCCGTATCTGCATGGGCTAGGTTTGCCGGGCTGTATGAGGGGCATGAAGTGGTGGCACTGGCGGAACTGATATCAGGCTGGGCGCAGCCAGGACGTGTCGAATGGATTGGCGTCAGGCCCGAGCGGCGGGTTGGGGTGGAGGTTGTGAGGGAGGCGGTGGTCTCGGCCGATGGGCTGGAAGGCGACCGGGGCCGTGCGGGCAAGCGGGCGGTTTCTTTGATCCAGCGGGAGCATCTGTCGGCGATTGGGTCTTATCTGGGGCAGGGACCCGTGGCCCCGGAAACCCTGCGGCGCAATCTGGTGGTTTCGGGGATCAATCTTGCCGCGCTCAAGGGGCGCGAGGTGCAGGTGGGCGAGGCTGTTTTGCGCTTTACCGTGATCTGTGCGCCGTGCAGCCGGATGGAAGAGGCGCTGGGCAAGGGCGGCTATTCTGCTGTGCGGGGGCATGGGGGATGGTGTGCCGAAGTTGTCAGGCCGGGGCGGGTTGCGCTGGGCGACGCCGTGCAACCGATTGATTGACAACGCGGCCCGGTTCTGAACATCAGCAGGTTATGGAGCGATACGACATCCCATACGCGCGGCCCGGGCAGGTCGTTGGGCTGTTCGGCGGGTCATTCGATCCGCCGCATCGGGGCCATGTGCATGTAACGCGTGAGGCGATGAAGGCCTTTGGTCTGGATCGGGTGTGGTGGCTGGTGTCACCCGGCAATCCGTTGAAAGAGCGGGGGCCTGCGCCGATCGCGCGGCGGATGGCGGCGGCGCGGCAGGTGATGCAGCATCCGAAGGTGGATGTGACGGATATCGAGGCGCTGGTCGGCACGCGGGCGACGGCGGACACTCTGACAGCGCTCAGGCGGCTTTACCCGCAGGTGCGGTTTGTCTGGCTGATGGGCGCGGATAATCTGGCGCAGTTTCATCGCTGGAAAGACTGGCGGCTGATCATGGACACTGTGCCGGTGGGCGTGGTGGCGCGGCCGGGCGAGCGGATCTCGGCCCGGATGTCGCCTGCGGCGCGGGTTTATGCGAGGTACCGGATCGACGGGCAGGCGCGGCATCTTTTGGGGCAGGCACTGGCCCCGGCGTGGTGTTTCGTGAACGTGCCGATGATCGATGTCAGTTCGACCCAACTCCGGACGCGCGGCGAATGGGGCGCAGAAGTGTTGCCGGAATAGCCCCAACGGGCGCATAATCTAACACAGTGGTTGTGTGCTTTTGATCTGTGGGATTTTAATTCGGCTATGGCTGGTCGTTTTTCACGTCGTTTGTTTCTGGGGGGATTGGGGGCGTCCCTGATCCCGGCAGCGGGCCTTGCGCAGGCGCCGCTTGTATCGCTGAGGCCGCAGGCGCGTGGGGTCATATTAAGCGGTGCCGAGCGATTGGTGGCCGCAGCAGGCCTGAAAGGCGAGGTTGTGTTTGCGGTTGCGGATGTGGCGACCGGGGCGCAGCTGGAAGTGTTTGGCGAGGGCGCAAGTCTGCCCCCGGCCAGCGTTGGAAAGGCAATGACCGCGCTTTATGCGCTGGATGTTCTGGGGCCGGAACACCGGTTCGAGACTCGCCTGGTGGCGGATGGCCGGATCGAGAAGGGCGTTCTGCACGGCGATTTGATTCTGGTTGGGGGCGGCGACCCGCTGCTGGATACGGATGCGCTGGCCGCGATGGCGGCCAATTTGCGCGAGGCCGGGATTATCGAAGTGCGCGGCGCGTTCAAGGTTTATGACGGGGCGTTGCCTTATGTGTTCAGCATCGATCCCGAACAGCCGGATCATGTGGGCTATAGCCCGGCTGTCAGCGGCATTTCCCTGAACTTCAACCGCGTCCATTTCGAATGGAAACGCGCAGGGAGTGGCTATGACATAACCATGGATGCCCGCAGCGCGCGTTATGTGCCTGCGGTGGATGTCTCGGCCATGCGGGTCGAGGATCGCAGCCTGCCGATCTATACCTATCAGGCAAGCGCGCGGCAGGATCGCTGGACCGTGGCCAAGGGCGCGTTGGGCAATGGTGGGGCCCGCTGGTTGCCGGTGCGCAAGCCCGCTTTGTACGCGGGCGATGTGTTTCGCACCTTGGCGCGGTCGAACGGGATCGTTTTGAAGCGTGTTCAGGTGACACGCCAGAGCGTGCAGGGTGTCGATCTTGTAGTGCATCGCAGCGACAGATTGGATCATATCCTGCGCGGGATGCTGAAATACTCGACCAACCTGACGGCCGAGATGGTCGGGCTGGCCGCGACCAGGGCGCGCGGTGTTGACCCGCACACCCTGGCGGAATCAGCAGCCGAGATGAACCGGTGGGCGGCCAGTCGTTTCGGCGTGACCGGGATCGCCATGGTTGATCATTCTGGTCTGAGCGATGCCTCGCGCATGGTACCGGCGGATTTGGTTGCGGCCCTTGTTGCAACACAGAGATCGGGGATGTTGCGACCCCTGATGAAACCTTTTGCACTGACCGACCGGAACGGGCGGCCCGTCAAGAACCACCCAATCAAGGTTGATGCCAAGACAGGGACATTGAATTTTGTATCCGGGTTGGGTGGGTTCCTGACAACTGCGGACGGGGTCGATCTGGCGTTCGCGATTTTTACCGCTGATGTGGATCATCGCGCAACGATCCCACGCGCGCAGCGTGAACGCCCGGACGGCGCACGCAGTTGGAACAGCAGATCACGGAAATTGCAGCGCGCCTTGCTGGAGCGCTGGGGGTCACTTTACGGAAGCTGAAACCTGAAACCGGCCTGAAGCAGGCGTCAGACAGTATGGCGCGCCCGGGCCCCGCGCTCGATCGCGGCCGCGTGCAGGCGGTCGATGTCCAGCTCGTACCGGATTTCTTCCAGCAGGCGCAGTTCGGATTCGGCCAGCGTTCCGTCAGCGGCAGCGACGTCACAGGCCAGGGCATAGGCGGTTTCGTTCAGGCGTTCGGGCAGGTTGTCCCGGATCAGGCCAAACAGCGCATCCAGCCCGTCTTCCTGTTCGAACAGGTCAAACACGACCTGCGACACGTGGCGCATCCGGTCGATGTCGTACCCGGCGAAGACCGGCAACATGTTCACGGCGACCTCGATCTTGACCAGCTCGGCGGTTCGGATGGTTTCGTCGGAGGCCGAGATCGCAACCATGATCGCCACAAGGCAATCCTGTGGGGACATCGGGTGGGGAACTTGCTCGGTCATTCGGGGCATCCTGCTTGGGGTTCGTCAATGGCGCAGGATAGAAGGGGGGCAGGGCAGGTTCAACATCTTGTTTTGCCCCAACTGTGCGGCAGGTTGAACCGGTCAGGTGTTCATCACCGCCATACCGCTGAGCAAAAGGCCCGCCCCGATCCAATAGCGCAGCCCCAGCGTTTCACCGAAGAACAGCCACGAGGCGAGGGGGACCAGTACGAAACTGAGGGCCATGAACGGATAGGCCTGCGACAGCGGCACATGCCTGAGGACGTAAATCCAGAGTATCGTCGCCGTGCCGTAAATCGCCAGCGCGACGAGCAGGAAAGGGTCGAGCAGGGTCTGCAACAGCCCCATCGCGCCGCTCGCGGTGCGGCCGTCGATCCGCCCGCCGGCGAGTTTGAACAATACCTGTCCGACCGAAATCATGACAGGTGTGAGAAGCAGCCCGGTCCAGATCAGCGCTGTGGGTGCGGTTGCGCTCATGCAGCCTGATCCTTGAGGGGCTTTTCGGTGGGTTCCTCGGCCGGGCGATCCTCGCAGTAATAGATGTCACGCCCGATATCCTCGCAGGTGTGAAACCTGGGGCTAGGATGCACGGCGCGCAGAAAGCTGTGGGTGTAGGGAAAGAAATTGAAATGCGGGTTGAAGCTGTAGCGATATTCCCGTTCGCGCGGGACCACGATGATGACCCGCTTGCGTGCGACCCGGCGCAATTCAGCGATGGCGCGGCGGTAATCCAGAAGATGTTCGATCACATGGGTGCAGATGACCGTGTCGAAACTGTTGTCCTCAAAAGGCAGGTCCTCGATCCGGGCGGCAACATATTTGATGTTTTCGATGGCTTCGGCGTCATCGACAACGAAATCGACACCGGTCATGGCCGTGATGTCCGGGCGCAGGGAGCGGATGCGTTGTAGCAGGGCCCCGGTGCCGCAGCCGACGTCGCAGATGCTGTCGCCAACAATGTCGCTGGCGATCCGGCCGATGCAGGCGTCGGAATTGTCGGTTCCGTCATGTACGCGCGGGTGTTCCCGGTAGAGCGTTTCGTATTCTTCGTCCGTCAGAAAAGGCGCGCGTTCGCGGAACGCCGCCAGCCGGGTAATGTGTTCCCCCCAGACACGGCGCGCCAGCCAGTGAAAGGCGGCGCTGTCGCGCAGGATCGGCGGGACGATATCCTCGAGCACAAAGCGGATCAGGTTGGTGGTTTCGCGTCGCATCTCGTTTCCTTTGGTCCGGGGAGGTTTCCCGGCGTCTTTCCATCGTAGCACCGCAGTGCAAACACGCGAAATAACCGGGTCAGGTCAAAGCCTGTCGCCCGTGTCTTTTATGTTTCGCGCGCCAAACCCACCCCATGAGTGTGGCTGGAGTAAGGCCCGCGGATGGAAAAACCGGTGCGGGATGGTGGACGCAGGGGGCGTGGACCAGAGGCTGAGGGCGGGCAGAACAGTCAATTAGCGGCAAAACCCCGTGACAAGGCGGTTTTCCAGGGTTCCGGGCGGTGAAAACACTGGTGCTTTATTGACTCATGCTGCACTGGCACAATAGGAGGGGCCGGTCGGGTTGCGTGGTGCAGCCGCGACCGTTTCCCCAATGGAGCACATTGAAATGTCTGAACTGCGCGAAACCGCGATGTCGTCCAAGGCCTGGCCCTTTGAAGAGGCGCGCCGGTTGCTCAAACGCTATCAGAAAGGTTCTCCGGAAAAGGGGTATGTGCTGTTTGAAACCGGATACGGCCCGTCGGGCCTGCCGCATATCGGCACGTTCGGCGAGGTGGCGCGGACCACGATGGTCAAGCGCGCCTTTGAGGCGCTGTCGGATATCCCGACCAAGCTGATCTGTTTTTCGGACGATCTGGACGGGATGCGCAAGGTTCCCAGCAACGTGCCGAACCCCGAGGCGTTGGAAGAGCATTTGCAGCGCCCGCTGACCTCGGTTCCTGATCCGTTTGGCGAGTATGACAGCTTTGGCGAGCATAACAACGCGATGCTGCGCCGGTTCCTTGATACCTTCGGGTTCGAATATGAGTTCTATTCGGCGCGTGATTTCTATCGCTCGGGCCAGTTCGACGAGATCCTGAAGCGTGCCGTCGAGAAATATGACGACGTGATGGCCATCATGCTGAAAAGCCTGCGGGAAGAACGCCAGCAGACCTATTCGATCTTCCTGCCGATCCACCCGGAAACCGGGCGGGTTCTGTATGTGCCGATGAAAAAGGTCTGCGCCGAGACCTATACCGTCACCTTCGATGATGAAGACGGCAAGGAATGGACCGTTCCCGTCACCGGCGGCAACGTGAAGCTGCAATGGAAGCCGGATTTCGGGGCGCGCTGGGCGGCACTGGGCGTTGATTTCGAGATGTACGGCAAGGAACACGCGACCAACGAAAAAATCTATGACGGGATCTGCCGGGCCTTGGGTGGCCGCGCGCCCGAGCATTTCAGCTATGAGCTGTTTCTGGACGAGAATGGACAGAAGATTTCGAAATCGTCGGGCAATGGTGTCTCGATTGACGAATGGCTGACCTATGCGCCGACCGAGTCGCTGGCTTATTTCATGTACCAAAAGCCCAAGACGGCCAAGCGGATGCATTTCGACGTGATCCCGAAAGCCTATGATGAGTATCATCAGCAGCTGCGCGCCTATCCGGGGCAGGACCTGAAGGCGCAGTTGAACAACCCGGTCTGGCATATCCACGGCGGCGACGTGCCGGAATCGACCCTGATCGTTCCCTTTGCGATGCTGCTGAATCTGGCATCGGTTTCCGGTGCCGAAGACAAAGAGGCGCTGTGGGGCTTTATCCGCCGCTATGCGCCCGAGGCAACGGCAGAGAGCCACCCCGATCTGGACAAGGCGGCCGGTTTCGCCGTGCGGTACTTCAACGATTTCGTCAAGCCGACGCGCAAGCATCGCGCGCCGACGGATCAGGAGCGCGAGGCGCTGGAAGCGCTGAAGGCGGCGCTTGAGGCATATGATGGCCCGACCGAGGATGAAGCGTTGCAATCGGTGGTCTATGCCATCGGCCGCGAGCGGTTTGATCCGATGAAAGGGTGGTTCTCGGCGCTTTATGAGGTGCTGCTGGGAGCCTCGCAAGGGCCGCGTTTCGGGGGCTTTATCGCGCTTTACGGCGTGCCCGAGACCATCGCGCTGATCGACAAGGCACTGGCCGGAGAGCTGGTCTGATTTGACCTGAACCGGCATGGGGCTATCCTTGGAACAGGAGGTGGCCCCATGCGTCGACTACTGCTTGCATTATCCCTGAGCGCCGGGCTGGCGTCGGGCGCATTTGCGCAGAGTGCCGAGATCGAGGCCAATATCGCGGCACAGATACAGGCCTTCCGGGCGGATGACTTTGCGACCGCCTTCACCTTTGCCAGCCCCAGCATCCAGCGTCTGTTCCGAAACCCCGACAATTTCGGCGCGATGGTGCGCAATGGCTATCCCATGGTCTGGCGCCCCGCCGATCTGCGTTTTCTGGAACTGCGCGAGGTCGATGGCGCGCTGTGGCAGAAGGTGATGATTACGGACGGTAACGGGCGGGTGCATCTTCTGGACTATCAGATGATCCCGCTGACGGAAGGCTGGAAGATCAACGGGGTGCAACTGTTGGGTGCCGCCGACCCTGCGGCCTGAGGCAACACCACCGTCACGGTGAGATGAGCCGTGGTTAATTCCTTTTCGATATCCAGACTGTCGCGTTCGGGGCGGACCTGAACACGGGGTTTGAACGCGTCGCCGGATTTGCGCGGCGCGATTGGGAAAGGGTTTTCAATGAACAAGGCAATCACCGACGGCATCGTGTTCATGCCGCCTCAATTCGCGAATGGTCTGACCGTCTGGTCTGCGGGGGACGGAACGCCCGGATCGCCCACATATGGCGGGTCCGGCACGGGCGTGTTTGTTCCGGCGGATGCGGATTTTGCCGGTTGTCTTGAGATCCTGAAGGTCAACACAACGCAGCAATTGCGTTACATGGGGCAGACGCCGATCCTGCCCGGTTGCTATTTGCAGATCAAAGCCCGGGTCAAGGCGATCAGTGGACCGTTGCCGTCGGTGCGCATCGCAGCCTGGGCCGGTGGCGCGGGCGATGCGCATGTGGCCGGTGTTGTGGAGCAGGGTCCGGCCACCCAGCTGTCGGGCTATGGCACGGTTCACGAGATCACCGCGATTGTCGGAACCGGCCAGCGCGCGGGCGTGGACATGCCCTGGGGGCTGGCTGCCCTTTACGGGCATTTCGGCCTGGATATCGAAGGGGCCAACGGCGCGCTGGTGCGTGTCGATGATCTTGAGATCACCGATGTCACCGGGGTTTTTCTGCGCGAGATGATCAGCCTGGTCGATGTGCGCGACTTTGGTGCCGTTGGTGACGGTGTGACGGATGACTCGGTTGCGTTTGAGGCGGCGGATCAGGCCGCCGGTGGCCGCCGGGTCTTTGTTCCGCAAGGCAGCTATCACCTTGCGGAGAACACCAGCATCGATGCGGAAATTGAATTCGAAGGCACCGTCACCATGCCGGATGACAAGATGCTGTTGCTGACCAAGGATTTCCATCTGCCCGCATATATTGAGGCGTTTGGAGATGAGGAGCTGGCCTTCAAGAAGGCGTTTCAGGCTCTGCTGAACAATTCGGATCATGACTCGCTGGATCTGGGCGGGCGCAAGATTTCCGTTTCCGCGCCGATCGACATGGCCGCTGCGGTTCCCAACAAGCAAAGCGGCTTTTCCACGCGGCGCGTGATCCGTAACGGGCAGTTCGATGTCAAAAGCGGTACCGCCTGGGACACCGAAACCTTCACCTCTGTCGCCACCTATGACCCGTCGGACAAGACACGCCTGACCAATGTCGCCAATGTGGCCAATATTCCCGTGGGATCTCTGGTTGAGGGCAGTGGTGTCGGGCGCGAGGTTTATGTGCGCTCGAAAAACATAGGTGCCGGTGAGATAACCCTGAGTGCACCCATCTATGACGCCGCCGGTACCCAGACCTTTACCTTTCAGTCGTTCAAATACCTGCTGGATTTCAGCGGTTTCGATACGTTGCGGAAATTCGGCATGGAACAGATCGAGTTTCAGTGCAACAGCCGGTGCAGCGGTATTCGTCTCGCGGCCTCGGGCAGCACATTTTCGTTGAAGGACTGTTTTATCAGTCGCCCCAAGGATCGGGGACTGACCTCGACCGCGACGGGGTGCAAGGGGCTGCTGATCGACAATTGCCAGTTCCTGTCCTCAGAAGAAGCGCTTGACGTGACGGATCGGAATTCCATCGGGCTGAACACCAACTCGAACGACGTGAAGCTGCGTCACAATCGGGCGGTGCGGTTCAAGCATTTTGCCGTTCTGGGCGGCGGCACCAACTTGGTTCTGGGCAACCATTTCTTCCAGGGCGATGGCATCCCGCAAGGGGTTCGCACCGCAGGGCTGATCATGATCGGCACCTACAACACCTCGACCATTGCCGAGAACTATGTCGACAACTGCTTTATCGAATGGACCAATGAACGCGATGCGGCACCCACCTATACCAGTGGATTCTCGTTCAGTTCGATGAGCATCACGGACAATATCTTTTTCTCAAGCGATGCACCGGCCTGGTTCAGTTATATCATCATCCGCCCCTATGGCGCTGGCCATTACCTGAATGGCGTGACGGTAACTGGCAACAAGTTCCGCGCCACCAGCGGTTCGATTGAGCGGGCGGAACGGGTCGATACGTCTTTTGCCGATCTGGACAATAACAGGCATTCGAACGTGACCTACGAGAACAACACCTATCACGGGATTGGCAAGAGATCCTCGAACCCGCTGCGCGTCCGCAGCCAGCAGAACTCGGTTGCGAATATCTGGGCGGTTTCGGCAAACGGAGAATTGCCATTTGGCGGCAGGGCGCGTGGCTGCGACGGGGTCACTGCCATCGGGTCGCTGACCGGGGTGTTCAACAACCTTGTCTATTCGGCCCCTCATGTTTTGACCGAACAAGGGGTCAGTGGCGACAGTCTTATTCTGCGCTGGCCGGATCACCTAAAAGGCGAAGTCTCGGTCACAATGCGAATGGAGCGTTGAAACAGCGGCTGGCCGCCCATTCCGGGGTGGCCAGCCGCCTGACAAACGGGCGCAGAAAAGCGCTGATTGGCGCATCGGCAAGGAAATAGGCGACGTTTCAATCTGATGTGCTAGGCTTGGGTAAAGAAATGGAGAATCCCGATGCCGAAAATCGCCAAAAACGCCAGTGTTCAGACAGTTATCACCACGTTTGAAATGACGCCCGGCACCTGTCAGGACCTTTTGGAAGCGCTGACCGACGCCTATTCCGAGTTCATCTCGAAGCAGCCCGGCTTTGTTTCTGCGGGGCTTCATGTGAATGATGCGCAAACCCGGATTGCCAACTATTCGCAATGGCAACGTCGCGAGGATTTCCTGGCCATGCTGCGGACCCCCGAGATGCGCGACCGCAACCGCAAGATCAACGAGCTGTGCAAGAGCTTTGAGCCGGTCATGTATGACGTTGCAGAGACATTTGGCTCTACCTGACCTGAATCAAAGCCTGCGGTGCATGTCTGTTTCAAAGTAAGTCTGCAAAACGGAGGCGCATGCTATGTATCACAACATTCTCGTTCCGATCTCTTTCGATGCTGAAAGAGATACGTCCGGGCCGTTGAAACTGGCCCGGGTTCTGGCCACGCCGGACGCGCAGGTCACATTGCTGCATGTGGTTGAGCATATTCCGAATTATGCAATCTCGTACATGCCGGCGGAATATCTGTCCGAGGCCCGAAAGGCGATTCAGTCAGAGCTTGATACGCTGGCGTCGCAATTGCCGAATGCCACGGGCGTGGTGGTCGAAGGGCATTCCGGCCGGACCATTCTGGATTGGGCCGAGGCGCATCACCCGGACCTGATCATCGTGGCCTCGCACCGGCCGGGGATGCAGGATCTGCTGCTGGGGTCAACCGCGTCCCATATCGTACGCCACGCCCCTTGCGCGGTACATGTGGTCCGGTAACGGTCGGACATCATCGGCAGTAAGCAAAATTGTGCCTGTGCGGGCGGTGGTTTTGGGCCGGGCCAGATTTTTTGAACCCGGTGGAACTGTGTTGCCTCGGCTTTGCCACATATTGCCCTTATGGGTCGGGGCATGTTGTTCAAGAAACCCTCGCAGGAAGCACCTGATCTGAACCCGCGCTCGGCCAAACGGCATCTGCGCGCCGAGGCGGCGCGGCGGCAGGCGCTGTCCCCGCTGCGGATACTGATCATGGTTCTGCTGCTGCCGCTGACGACCGCGCTGATTGCCACGGGCGTATTTCTGCGCACCTCGGGCTATGAGCGGGACGAGGCGGTGATCCACCTGATCGCGCTGGCGGGGTGTGATGCGACACAAGCCATGGGGATCGGTCCGTTCCGCGCTGGGCAGCCGGGATATCATGAGCGCAACGACCCGGATGGTGACGGGGTGGCCTGCGGGTATGCCGAGCTGGAGCAGCCACGCGCGACCACCGTGCAGGCGCAGGACCAGCCAAAGCCGCGCGAACGGTCGGTGGGAAGCGCCAAGTTCGTGCGCCCCTGATTTTCGGGGGGCGGGAAGGGGCTAGCCTTTCATCGCCTGTAGCAATTCCAACAACCCTTTGCGGTCGTCGTCACTGGCATAATCGCCGGTGGCCAGCCGTTCGGCGATACGCAGGCGCAGGCGTTCCTGTTGAGTGCGGACCTCTTCCCCGGCGGTTTCGGCCAGCGTCTTCATGATCACTGCCACGGCCTGTTGACGCTTGGTGGTGGGGTTGGCGATATAATCAACAAGGCTCTGCTGGCCGGAATCGAGGATGTTTTCGGCCAGATCGCGCAGTTGGTCACCATTGGGCAGCAGCGGGGCGGGTGCATCCTCGGGCGGCAGGATTTCCGGCACACTGCGCGGAACCTCGGCCAGAGCGTTCGCACCATCGACAAAGGCTTCGGTGATCATCCGCGTGATCTTGATCGCGCGCGGGTCCTTGAACAGAGCCGAGGCGATGGCCACGCCGTAATCGGTATAGACCCACGGATTGACCCGCCGCCCGCCGCGGCCTTTGGGTTTTGAGATCACATTCTGTGATTGCAAATCAGCGACCTCGGCATCGGTCAGCTGAAAGCGGTAGCCCTCGAACAGGTCGGTGTTGCGCGACACCGCCTGATTAAACGCACTGACGGATTTTCCGTAGAACTGCGCCAGATCCTCGGCCAGCACCACACGGGTGCCGCGCACCCTGTGAATTGCGCTTTGCACCTCATGCGCGCTGGGCAGGTTTTTCGGGTTCGTCATGGCAGCCGTTTGGAATCACAATTTGTGATTTCAAACGTGGAGGAGGGTGGAGCGGGGTGCAAGTTTGAAATGCCGGGGTTTGCCGCGTCCCCGATCAAATGGTCGGCGTGTTCATTGGGGTATCTTGCGCAGATAGGCAAAGCGATAGGCAAGCGCGACGCCGCCTGCGCCGCCGACAATATTGCCGATCGTGACCCAGAACAGGTTGCCCATGGCCGCGCCCAAACCGAAATCGGCACCGGCAAGCGCGCCCTGCGGCAGCAGGTACATGTTGGCGACCGAATGTTCGAGCCCCAAGAGGACAAACGCCGCTATGGGCCAGAGTACCGCCATGATCTTGCCCGCCGCTGTTCTGGCCGCGAAGCTCAGCCAGACGGCAAGGCAGACCAACGCGTTGCACAGAACGCCGCGCGCAAACGCCTGGGTGGCAGAGAGGTCGGCCTTGCCATTTGCGATTGCTGATGCGGTGGTCCCCATGGGCCCGTCCAGCAAGCCGGTTGCAGCGAAGGCCAGAGCCAGCGCGATGGCCCCGACCAAATTCCCAAGGTACACGAGGCCCCAGTTGCGCAGCAGGGCGCGCGGCGAGATTTTCCGATCCACCGCCGCGATGGTCATCAGGGCGTTTCCGGTGAACAGCTCGGCTCCGCCGACGATCACAAGGATCAGGCCCAGCGAGAACACGATGCCACCCAGAAACCGGGCCGGTCCAAACCCCGGGTCAACGCCGGTCATGACCATAGTATAGGCGGCCCCACCGAAGCCGATGAACACGCCTGCGAGTATCGCCAGAGTCAGCGTCTGACCGACCGTGAGACGTGCCTTGGCCACACCTGCGGTTTCAACCAACTCGGCGATCTGGGCTGGTTTATAGGCGTCAATTCCGGTTGGATTCCGTGTTTCCATGGGACCCACTTTGCCTAGGTATTCGTGGTGCGGCATTGATTGGGATCAAGCATCCGTCGGTGCAAAAACAACCGCACTGGGGGCGAGGCTGCAACCTTGAAGGGACAGCCGCCCGGATGCAGTGCGGTGTGTGGTTGAAAATCGGTGCAAATCGCCGGTATCAATGCGAGATTTCGGGCCGTCGTGCTAGGGTGCGCGCGGCGGGGCCGTTCCGGCCGTGTTACATGGCAATTTCGCCAGACGACGGAGGAAAATGATGTTTGCACGAATTACCCAATACAAAATGAAGCCCGGTACGCGCGAGGCGGCGACGGCGAAGATGAATGAATTGAAATCCGACATCATGGGTATGCCCGGCATGCACAGTTTTACCAATGTGATGAACGAGGATGGTTCAGGCTTTGTGATTTCGGTGGTCGAAAGCGAGGCGACCTCGAACGCAAACGCGCCTAAAGTGGCCGAGCTGTGGGGCCATTTCGCCGAATTCATGGAAGGCCCGCCGACGCCGGTTGGGTACGACGTGATTGCCCATTGGGATAAGGGGTAGCGGTTAGGGCGGGGATAGACCCGCCCTTTCTTTTATTTGGAGAGAACAGCGATTTGGACCTCATGTGGTCTGGCCAGGGTGTTCGGGTTCGTCATGGCAACCGCTTGGAAACACAATTTGTGAATTCAAACGTGGAGGAGTGCGCGCTGGGCTGCAAGGGTGGAGTGTGGGATGTGACTTACCTACTCAGGCAAACGCTCATAACTCTTTCCTTAGTATCACCGCCGTAACGGGTGTTGGACGGCAGTGCGATCCAGTCTCTGTGCCGATAACTCCAAAGAAACGGCCAATTCTCGCTGTTACACGCGACGCCATGTGGGGACTGGTAACCGTCGGAGCGTTCTCGAATGGACTTGAACAAAGACGAACGTTCTATGATGCGTAACTCGGATGCTTTCGCGTATCTTTTCATTTGCCATTGCACTTGCAGGTTTTGCAACGCGACCGGACCTATCACTGTAAGCATTGCGCCAACAATAATAGTCGGTATTTTTGCCTTGCCCGGCATGATCGCAGCGGCTGCGGCCACCAAAAACAGTAAAATCAACGCCGCAAAGAAAAAAACAAAAAGTCTCGCGGTTAAAGCATCTCCCAGTAAAAATAGGATTGAGGCGGGCCATACAGCGAGCGCCAGCATTCGTAAGCCGCTAAAGTTCGAATCTACTCCAAGTCCCCAGATGATCATCAAAAGGAGCACGAACCATAGCATTGATAAACTTCTGCCGGGCGACGCTTCGCGCCATCCTGCGAGCACACTTACCCATACCCAAACCATTGCTAGGAGTGAAATTGTTCCGAGCAGTCCAACTACAATAAGAAGCGTGATCAAAAAACTTTCCTAAACCGATTGTCTAAGAAGATAGATTTCCTGCTTTGAGGCAAATTGCAACCGTCAGTTGCGTTTTAACCTACCTCTTCCGCCGCTTAACATTCCCACCCCTTTGCCCCGGCCGTCCAGCCGTAGACCGCCCACGCGATTTCACGGCATCTTCCGAGGCTTTCTCGACCGCCCATTGGCGGGCCATGGGGTCGTCGGCGATGGCCAGATCGACCGCTTCCAGGCGTTTAATCTCATCCCGGATGTTGGCGGCCTCTTCGAATTCCAGATTCTCGGCGGCTTTGCGCATCTGGTCGCGCAGCCCGTTCAGATGCGCCTCGAGGTTGGCGCCGTGCATCGGTTTGTCGATGGTGGCGGTGACGCGGTTCATGTCCACGTCGCCCTCGTACAGCCCGGCCAGAACATCCTCGACATTCTTTTTCACGGTCGCGGGCGTGATGCCGTGTTCCTCGTTATAGGCCATCTGCTTGGCGCGGCGGCGGTCGGTTTCGGCCAGCGCGCGTTCCATCGAGCCGGTGATCTTGTCGGCATACATGATCACCCTACCCTCGGCGTTGCGCGCGGCGCGGCCGATGGTCTGAACCAGCGAGGTCTCGGACCGCAGAAAGCCTTCCTTGTCGGCATCCAGAATGGCGACCAGCCCGCATTCGGGAATGTCGAGCCCTTCACGCAGCAGGTTGATGCCGACCAGCACGTCGAACGCGCCCAGACGCAGGTCGCGCAGAATCTCGATGCGTTCCAGCGTGTCGATATCGGAATGCATGTAGCGCACCTTGATACCCTGTTCGTGCAGGTATTCTGTCAGATCCTCAGCCATGCGTTTGGTCAGCGTCGTGACCAATGTGCGATAGCCATCGGCGGCGACCTTTCGCACCTCGTCCAGCAGGTCGTCGACCTGCATCGACACGGGGCGGATTTCGACCTGCGGGTCCAGCAGGCCGGTGGGGCGGATCACCTGTTCGGTGAAGACGCCGCCTGTTTGGTCCAGCTCCCACGCGGCGGGGGTGGCCGAGACGAAGACGGATTGCGGGCGCATGGCATCCCATTCCTCGAACTTCAAAGGCCGGTTGTCCATGCAGGACGGCAGGCGGAATCCGTGTTCGGCCAGCGTGAACTTGCGCCGGTAGTCGCCCCGGTACATGCCGCCGATCTGCGGCACGCTGACATGGGATTCGTCGGCAAAGACGATGGCGTTGTCGGGGATGAATTCGAACAGGGTTGGTGGCGGTTCGCCCGGAGCGCGGCCGGTCAGATAGCGCGAATAGTTCTCGATCCCGTTGCAGACGCCGGTGGCCTCGAGCATTTCCAGATCGAAATTGGTGCGCTGTTCCAGCCGCTGCGCCTCGAGCAGTTTGCCTTCGCCGACCAGCTGGTCGAGGCGCGTCCGCAGTTCTTTTTTGATCCCGATGATCGCCTGCTGCATCGTCGGTTTCGGCGTCACGTAGTGGGAATTCGCATAGACCCGGATATGGTCCATCGTGTCGGTCTTTTCACCGGTCAGCGGGTCGAATTCGGTGACCTGTTCCAGTTCCTCGCCGAAGAAGGACAGCTTCCAGGCGCGGTCTTCGAGGTGGGCGGGCCAGATTTCCAAACTGTCGCCCCGCACCCGGAACGAGCCGCGCTGAAACCCCTGATCGTTGCGGCGGTATTGCTGGGCCACCAGATCGGCCATCACCTGCCGCTGGTCGTATTCGTGACCGACCTTCAGATCCTGCGTCATCGCCCCGTAGGTTTCGACCGAGCCGATACCGTAGATGCAGCTGACCGAGGCGACGATGATCACGTCATCTCGTTCCAGCAACGCCCGCGTGGCCGAGTGGCGCATCCGGTCGATCTGTTCGTTGATCTGGGATTCTTTTTCTATGTAGGTGTCAGAGCGCGGCACATAGGCTTCGGGTTGGTAATAGTCGTAGTAGGACACGAAATATTCCACCGAGTTTTCGGGGAAGAAGCCCTTGAATTCACCGTATAACTGCGCCGCCAATGTCTTGTTGGGGGCGAGGATGATGGCCGGACGCTGGGTTTCCTCGATCACCTTGGCCATGGTGAAGGTCTTGCCCGTTCCGGTCGCGCCCAGCAGCACCTGATCGCGTTCCCCGTCCAGCACGCCGCCCGCCAGTTCCTTGATCGCCGTGGGCTGATCGCCCGCCGGATTGAATTCGGTATGCATCACGAATTGCTTGCCGCCTTCCAGTTTCAGGCGCGCGCGCACGTCTTCGGCGGTCAGTTGGGTCTTGTCGGAATGGGCGTAAGGCATTGGCAGGCTCCGGGCGTCAGGCCCTTACATTTGTTCTTATTTTGTCCAACTGCAAGGGCCGATCCGGATTCATTGCCCGCTATGCGGTCTGAGGCCGTGCGACGGGTGAGACGGTGTGATGTTCTTGCGTTTGTTTGGCGAGACCCTATTCCGACCTGATGACAGTTTCTGGCATGAGTTCGCAGGCGGAGCCGCGACAATTGCAATCTTGCCCCCGGGCGCACTCTGACGCATAAACGGGCTCAGCCAAGTGAGTACGGAGAGGCGACATGCGCGCACGGATCTACCAGCCCGCAAGAAATGCGATGACCTCGGGGATGGCCAAGACCCGCAAATGGGTTCTGGAATACGCCCCGGCCTCGGCGCGCGAGGTTGATCCGCTGATGGGCTGGACGTCGTCCAGTGACACGCAGGCTCAGGTACGCCTGAAGTTCGACACGCGGGAAGAGGCGCTGGATTATGCCAAGGCCCACGGTATCGATGCGCAGGTCAGCGAGCCGCACAAGCGCAAGCCCAATCTGCGCGCGCGGGGCTATGGCGAGAATTTCGCAACCGACCGGCGTGGCCCCTGGACGCACTGAATGATCGAAATCCGCGAGGCTGACCCGACATCGGACGTATTGCGCCCGATTGTCGAGGCGCATTTTGCCCATGGCGAAACGGCGGGACCTGCGGAAAGCAACCACACGATGGACGCCAAAGCACTGGCTGCCCCGGGGGTGCGGTTCTGGGCCATTTTTGACGGACAGCAGCCATTGGGATGCGGTGCGCTGAAAGCGCTGCCCGATGGAACCGCCGAAGTAAAATCAGTGCATATTCTGGCGCAGGCAAGAGGGCGCGGGCTGGCGCGCGTGCTGATGGTGCATCTGGCTGAACAGGCTGGCGCAGAGGGTTGCGAGGCTTTGGTTCTTGAGACCGGGGCGAGCCATCTTCGCGAATATGAAGCCGCCCGCAAGTTGTATGAGTCGCTGGGATATTCCTATTGCGGGCCTATCTTTGGATATGTTGACGATCCCAACAGCGCATTCATGCGCTTGCCTCTTGAACCCCGCGGGTAAAAACCGCAAGAAGGGCGCAGCGGTCCCTTAGCTCAACTGGATAGAGCAGCTGACTTCTAATCAGCAGGTTGAGGGTTCGAGTCCTTCAGGGATCGCCATTTGCAAACCAGATCAATACTTGACATGCGCCTGCTTTGGTCGGCGCGTCGTGATCTTGTGGCTGTTTGGTGTGGTATGAGGGGCTGGACGAGGGGGTCATGCCAGCCCCTCTAAGGGGGTCACAGAGTGGTAGTATGTGTTCCTTACGTACAATCTAACGTGATTCACCGTGCGGTGATATTGGGGGATTCCCGTAGGTTGGTATTTGCGCGGAAATATGCGTGTCAGGCAGTACAATCCTGTTGAGATCAGACCGGTTTTTTGCGCGGTATTCGTGTTGAGGCTGTAGAAGCCGCTGGCAAATCCGGGGGTGATGCAAAAAATATATTGCAACCGGTTGCAAAGAAAATCATTGTTACGCACAGCAACAAGATTCGGGAGAGCTGCATGTTGAGGGTCGGATTGCTGGGTGCCGGGCGTGTTGGGCGCGTTCATGCGCAGGCCATATCTTCCCATCCGGGGAGCAGGTTGTGTGCGGTATCCGATGCGCTGCCCGAGGCGGCGAACAGCCTCGCGGATGAATATGGGGCCGAGGCACGCAGTTCAGAAGAAATTATCGCTGATCCCGAGATTGACGCGGTTCTGATAGCAACGCCGACGGATACGCATTCCGACCTGATCGAGGCGGCCACGGGCGCTGGCAAAGCCGTTCTGTGCGAAAAGCCCGTCGATCTGAGCCTTCAGAGGGCACAGGACTGTCTGACAGCCGTCGCGGGGCGTGGCAAACCTGTCATGATCGGGTTTAACCGGCGGTTCGATCCTAATTTTGCAGCTTTGAAGGCCGGTTTGGACGCAGGTGAAATCGGCAAGGCCGAACTGTTGTCGATCACGTCATTTGACCCGGCCCCGCCACCGGTCAGCTATGTAAAAGTGTCCGGTGGACTGTTTCGGGACATGATGATCCACGATTTCGACATGGCGAACTTTCTGATGGGGGATGTGCCGCAGACCGTCACGGCGGTGGGATCGTCGCTTGTAGATGCAGAGATCGGCGCGGCAGGCGATGTGGACACGGCCGTGGTCACAATGACTTACGCAGACGGCCGGATTGCGGTCATCAAGAACTCGCGCCGGGCGGCCTATGGCTATGACCAGCGGGTCGAGTTGCTGGGTTCGGAAGGGTTGTTGCAGGCGCATAACATGCTGGAAAACACCGTCGTGAAATCGACGGCGGATGGCGTTGTGGGCGCAAAGCCGACTTATTTCTTTCTGGAACGCTACATGCCGGCCTACCGCGTGGAATGGGCCGCATTTGTTGATGCTGTCGGCGGCGGTTCCGACGTTCCCGTCACGTTGCAGGATGGTGTGGCGGCGCTGGCGATGGCCGAGGCCGCGACCCTGTCAGCGCAGACGGGATTGCCCGTCCGGATGGAGGAAATTTTGAAACCGGTTGCAAAATGACCAAAATTCTTCAAACTAACGACAGCTCGGCCCTGAGCCGCAGCCACTGAGATTCGGCACAGCCGGATGATTGGGGCCGGTACCCCAACAGAAGATCAGACTGAACCAATGGGAGGAAACTGAAATGAAGAAATTCGTTAAAGGTGCACTTGCCGCGGGGGCACTGGCCCTGGCGACGCCCGCTCTTGCGCAGGACATCGTGGTCGTATCGCATGGCCAGGCCAATGACGCATTCTGGAACGTCGTGAAGAACGGTGTTGAGCAGGCTGGCAAGGATGTCGGTGTGAATGTGGAATACCGCGCGCCGGAAACTTTCGACATGGTGGCCATGTCGCAGTTGATCGACGCTGCCGTGAACCAGGAACCCGATGGCCTGATCGTTTCGATCCCGGATGCGGATGCGCTTGGCCCGTCAATCGAACGTGCCGTTGCCGCAGGCATCCCGGTGATCTCGATCAACTCGGGGTCGGATGTGTCGAAACAGCTGGGTGCGTTGCTGCACGTGGGTCAGGACGAGTTTGACGCAGGTAAAGCCGCGGGTGAACAACTGGCTTCGATGGGGGGCAAAACCGCGATCTGCGTAAACCACGAAGTGGGCAACGTTGCGCTGGACCTGCGCTGTGCAGGTTTCGCGGAAGGCTTTGGCGGTAATGTCGAAGTTCTGCCGACCTCGAACGATCCGTCGGAAATCGAGTCGAAAGTCTCGGCTGCTCTGGCTGCTAACGAAGCCGTCGATACGGTCATGGCGCTGGGTGCAAGCTCGGCCGGTGAGCCGACTGTTGCCGCTGTCAAAGCTTCGGGCCGTGACGTGAATGTTGCGTCCTTCGACCTGTCGGCCAACTTCCTGCAATCGATTGCGGATGGCGACGCGGCCTTTGCCATCGACCAGCAGCAGTATCTGCAAGGGTACCTGTCGGTGAACTTCATGGGCCTGCACGCCAAATACGGCCTGATGCCCGGTGGTAATGTTCCTTCGGGTCCGAACCTGATCACTCAGGACAAGGCCGCGCAGGTGATCGAACTATCCGCGCAGGGCATCCGCTGATCCATACCGCAACCTGAACAAAACGGGACGGCGCGGTAGCGCCGTTCCCACCCAAGTGGGAGGAAACGATGAGTGACTCAGCGCAAATCGCCGGGGACGAAAGGGTCAAGAAAGAACCTTTCATGACCAAGCTCATGAAACGGCCCGAACTCGGTGCGATGGCGGGCGTCGTTCTGGTGGTCATCTTCTTTGCCATCACAGCAGACGATTCGATGTTTACCCTGGCCGGGGTCATGAACTTCATGACACCTGCGGCACAGCTGGGCATTCTGGCAATCGGTGCGGCCCTTTTGATGATCGGTGGCGAGTTTGATTTGTCCATCGGTTCAATGGTGGCGTTCGCGGGCTTGTTTTTCGGCGTCTGTGTGGTGACATGGCAGTTGCCACTGATCGTTGCGATCCCCATGACATTTGTATTCGCGGCATTCGTCGGGGCAGTGAACGGCAATATCGTCATAAGATCCGGTCTGCCGTCCTTTATCGTGACGCTGGCTTTCCTGTTCATTCTGCGCGGTCTGTCGTTGGTTGGCCTCAAGGCGGCGACCGGAGGATCGACCCAGTTGCGCGGTGTGCGTGACGTGGTTGAAAACGACTGGCTGGCACCGTTCTTTTCGGGCGAAGCCTTTGGCAGCTTGTTTACCTGGCTGGCGGCCAACGGCATGATTGACACCTTCAAAAGCGGAGCACCCAAGGTGCCCGGCGTTCCGGTCGAAATCCTGTGGTTCATCGTGCTGGCATTGGCCGCTACCTACGTGTTGTTGCGGACCCCTGCCGGGAACTGGATTTTCGCGGCGGGCGGTGACAGCACTGCGGCATCGAATTCAGGTGTTCCTGTGAGCAAGATCAAGGTGTCCCTGTTCATGCTGACCGCCTGCTGCGCTGCACTGGTGGCCATCATTACAGTGATTGACGCGGGCTCGACCGACGCGCGGCGCGGTTTTCAGAAAGAATTCGAGGCGATCATCGCCGCCGTGATCGGGGGATGCCTGCTGACGGGCGGATATGGCTCGGCCATCGGGGCGTTCTTTGGGTCGATCATCTTTGGAATGGTTGTCATCGGACTGACCTATACGGATTTCGATCAGGACTGGTTCCAGGTGTTCCTGGGCGCGATGCTGCTGATTGCCGTTCTGTTCAACAACGCGATCCGCAAACGCGTAACCGGGGAGCGCTGATATGACCGAAGATACCAAGTTCCACCACGGCGATGCGGCGGGCGATCAGGCCCCCATCGTGGAAATGAAGGATATCGAAAAGCACTTTGGCAACATCATCGCATTGGCGGGTGTCAGTTTCGACGTCAAGCCGGGTGAATGCCACTGCCTGCTGGGCGATAACGGCGCGGGTAAATCAACCTTCATCAAGACCATGTCAGGGGTACATAAACCCACCAAGGGCGAGATTTTTTTCGAGGGCAAGCCGCTGCATTTCGACACCCCTCGGGATGCGATGGAGGCAGGTATCGCGACCGTGTTCCAGGACCTTGCGATGATCCCGCTGATGAGCGTCACGCGCAACTTCTTCATGGGGCGCGAGCCGACCAAGGGTAAAGGTCTGCTGAAACGGTTCGATGTTGAACACGCGAATGAGGTCTGCATGGAAGAGATGCGCAAGATGGGCATCAACCTGCGCGGGCCAGATCAGGCGGTTGGCACCCTGTCTGGGGGGGAGCGGCAGACCGTCGCCATTGCCCGCGCCGTGTACTTCGGGGCCAAGATCCTGATCCTGGACGAACCGACCTCGGCCCTGGGTGTGCGCCAGACCTCGAACGTGCTGGCCACCATCGACAAGGTGCGCAGTCAGGGCGTCGGCGTGGTGTTCATCAGCCACAACGTGCGTCATGCGCTGGCAGTGGGTGACAGGTTCACCGTTTTGAACCGGGGCAAAACGCTGGGCACAGCAACGCGTGGCGAGATCACGCCAGAGCAGTTGCAGGATCTGATGGCAGGCGGTCAGGAAATGGCCGAGCTTGAGGGATCGCTGGGCGGTACGGTTTAAAGTTCAGAACTTGGATGCCCCAATGGGGCATCCATCGGGCGGTGGCACGTGACGCCACTCTGTATTCAGGCTTTGATACAAAAGCTGGCACCTTCGCAAATGAGAAAACCCGCAGGCCGCCAAAGGCGGAGCTGAGTTGAAAGGGATCATGATGAGCAAGACAGTCCGACTGACCGCGGCGCAGGCTCTGGTGCGCTATCTGGGCGCGCAGATGAACGAGGCCGGAGAGCCCTTTATCGCAGGTGTCTGGGCGATTTTCGGCCATGGCAACGTGGCCGGTCTGGGCGAGGCGCTGCACGGTGTGAAAGACAGCTTGCCCACCTATCGCGGTCATAATGAACAAACCATGGCGCATTGCGCGATTGCCTATGCCAAGCAGTTGGGGCGCAGGCGGGCGATGGCGGTCACTTCGTCCATCGGGCCGGGGGCCACCAACATGGTCACCGCTGCGGCGCTGGCCCATGTGAACCGCCTGCCGGTTTTGTTGCTGCCCGGCGACGTGTTTGCCACGCGTGGTCCCGACCCGGTTTTGCAGCAACCCGAAGTGTTCTCGGACGGAACCATCAGCGCAAATGACTGTTTCAGACCGGTCAGCCGGTATTTCGACCGCATCACGCGGCCGGAACATCTGCTGACGGCTCTGCCGCGTGCCTTCCGCACCATGACCGACCCGGCTGATTGCGGTCCGGTGACGCTGGCCTTTTGTCAGGATGTGCAGGCCGAGGCTTATGATTATCCGGTTAGCTTTTTTGAGCCGCGCGTCTGGTATCAGCGCCGCATTCGCCCGGATGAGGGTGAGCTGGCGCGTGCCGTGGCCGCGATTAAGGCAGCCAAGCGCCCTGTGATCGTGGCCGGGGGCGGTGTGCACTATTCGGACGCGACCACCGCGTTGCAGCGCTTTGCCGAGGCGCACAACGTGCCGGTGGCCGAGACGCAGGCCGGTAAATCCGCGCTGGCCTGGGATCACCCCCTGAACCTGGGTCCGATTGGCGTCACGGGTGGTGAGCCTGCCAACGATATCTGCGCAAAGGCGGATCTTGTGCTGGGCGTCGGCACCCGGTTTCAGGATTTCACCACCGGGTCATGGGGATTGTTCGCGAACCCCGAGCGGGAATTGATCAGCCTGAACACCGCCGCCTATGACGCGGCAAAGCACGGCGCGATGCCGCTGCAGGCTGACGCCCGCGTAGGGCTTGGTGAACTGAGCGGTGCGTTGGGCGGTTACCGCGCGCCTGATATGCCTGCAACGCTGAAACCCGAGTGGTTTGCCAAGGTCGACGCATTGACCGACGCGCCGGTGGACAGCAATGCGCTGCCCACGGACATGCAGGTGATTGGTGCCGTGCAGCGGGCGGCCAATGAAAACACCGTTGCCATGTGTGCCGCAGGCACGATGCCGGGTGAGCTGCACAAGCTGTGGAAGGCTCCGCGCCCCGGTGCCTATCACATGGAATATGGCTTCAGTTGCATGGGGTATGAGATCGCCGGTGCTATGGGCATCAAGTTGGCCCAGCCCGACCGCGACGTGATCTGCTTTACCGGTGACGGTACTTACATGATGGCGAATTCCGAAATGGCGACGGCGGCGATGATGGGGATTTCGTTCACCGTTGTGGTCACCGACAATCGCGGCTTTGGCTGCATCAACCGTTTGCAGATGGGAACCGGCGGGGCCGAGTTTAACAACCTGCTGGATCACGCAATCGGCGGTGAAAATTCGGTGATCGACTTTGCCAAACATGCCGAAGCAATGGGGGCGACGGCGGTCAAGGTCAGCTCGATCGCCGAGCTTGAGGAGGCACTGGCCAAACGTGGCGAGGTCAAAGGCCCCTATGTGGTGGTGATCGACACCGATCCCTACCCATCGACCGAATATGGCGGAACGTGGTGGGAAGTGGCGGTGCCCGAGGTCAGCATCCGCCCGGAAGTAAACGAAAAACGTGCGGCCTATGAGGTCGCCATCAAGGAAAGAAACACGAAATGAGCGTGAAGATCGGTATCTCTCCGATTGCCTGGCAGAATGACGATTTGCCGGACCTGACCGCAGCCTACACGATGGAGCAGGCGCTGAAAGAAGCGCGCGAGATCGGCTATACCGGTGTTGAGCGGGGCCAGCGGATGCCCAGCGACACCGAAGGGTTGCGCGCCTATCTGGATGCCAATGACATCGCACTGTGTGGCGGCTGGTGCTCGGGTAGTACTCTGGTCAATGACCTGGACGCCGAAATCGCCATCGTGCGTGAACAGGTCGAACAGTTTGTTGCGCTGAACAGCCCCTGCATCGTTTACGCCGAGTGTTCCAATACTGTTCAGGGGCAGATCGGAACGCCGGTCAATGACCGCCCGAAGCTGTCCAAAGACGATGTGTTGGCCTATGCGGGCAAACTGACCGAGCTTGCCAAATGGATGGCAGATCAGGGTATGCCGATGGCCTATCACCATCACATGGGCACGATCATCGAAAGCGAAGAGGATGTGAACTGGTTGATGGAGGGTTCCGGCCCCGAATTGAGCTTGTGCTTCGATACGGGCCATCTGCTGTTTGGTGGCGGCGACGTGATGGCCACACTGAACCGTTGGGGCGACCGTGTGCACCATGTCCACTTCAAGGATATCCGCCCGGACATCGTGCGGGACACGCGCGAGAACAATCGCAGCTTTCTGGATGCGGTGATCGCCGGCGCGTTCACCGTGCCGGGTGATGGGTGCATCGACTTTCAGGCCGTAGCCAACGCGTTGAAAGCAATGGATTACAGCGGCTGGATCGTGGTCGAGGCCGAGCAGGACCCCGCCAAGGCGCCGCCCTATGAGTACTCCAAATTGGGCTATGACCACATCGTCGAGGTTTGCGGCAAGGCAGGGTTGGAGATCACCGTTTAATCACCGCCCCTCGGGGCAACACCGAAGCCATGAAAGAGGAGTTTGTCATGGTACATCAAGAACTTGGATACGTCGGCTATTTTGACCGGGAATCCTGCGATCTGGATGAGTTCAAGGTGTTGACCTCGCAAAACCTGACAACCGGTGCGGTGCCTCATGCCGCATCGGTGCAAAAGAACGTTCCGATCTATGATATGCACGCCCTGCGCCCGGCGCTGGAGAATGCGGATCAAAGAAAAGAACTGCTGGCAGAATGGGCAGGCGTGTTGGACAAATCTGCGGGTGTGATCGTTCTAAAAGGCGCATTTGCGGATACGTCCGTGATCGACCGGGCGACCGCTGTGTTCCATCAGATCATCGAGGAAGAACGTCAGGGCGGGGCCGGGGAAGGTGACCACTTCGCGGCCTCGGGCGCGAATGACCGGATATGGAACGCATTGCAGAAACAGTGCTTGCGCGATCCCGAGGGCTTTGCGCTCTATTTCGGGAATGTGGCCATTGCAGCGGCTTGCGAGGCGTGGCTGGGGCCGAACTATCAAATGACCGCGCAAATCAATCAGGTGCGCCCCGGCGGCAAGGCACAGCAGGCGCATCGGGATTACCATCTGGGCTTTCAAACCGCCGACAGCGCCGCCCGGTATCCGGCCCATGCCCATCTGGTGACGGCTTCGCTGACCTTGCAGGGGGCGGTTGCGCATTGTGACATGCCCGTGGAAAGCGGCCCAACCAAACTGCTGCCGTTTTCGCAGCTTTATGCGCCGGGATATCTCGCCTTCCATGACGCGGCACACCGGGCGTTTTTCGAAGAGAACTACATTCAGTTGCCCCTTGAAAAGGGGGATGCGGTGTTCTTCAACCCGGCGCTGTTCCACGCTGCCGGGGAAAACAGCAGTGCGGATATTCAGCGGATGGCGAACCTGTTGCAGGTCTCGTCTGCCTTCGGCCGTGCGATGGAGATGGTTGACCGGCAGTCCATGTCGCAGACGGTGTTTCCGTCGCTGGTCACCCTGAAACAACGTGGGGCGCTGAGTGCGGCAGAGCTGAATGCGGCGATTGCCGCAACGGCTGAGGGCTATCCGTTCCCGACCAATCTGGACACCGACCCGCCGATTGGTGGCAATGCGCCTGAAAGTCAGGCCGACATATTGCACCGGGCGGTATCGGAAGGGTGGGCCGAGGCCCGACTGTCCGAGGCGCTTTCGGCCCTGCAAACACGGCAAGCGGCCTGAGGGCGATACAGGCGGGCCGTTTAGGCCCGCCCAATAAGGAGAACAAGAATGGCAGACCTGCTGAAGAAGCCTATTGGAACCCGTGGCAAGGTACATGACATCACCCCGGACAGTGCCGGATGGCGATATGTGGGTTTTGGGCTGTATCATCTGCAAGCAGGCGACAGGGCGGCCGAGGCGACAGGAGACCGCGAAGTCATTCTGGTGATGGTCGAAGGCAAGGCGCGGATCACCGGGGCCGGGCAGGACTGGGGCGTATTGGGCGGTCGGATGAACGTGTTCGAAAAGACGCCGCCGCATAGCCTGTATCTGCCCAACGGAACCGAGTGGGAGGCTGTGGCGGAAACCGATTGTGTTGTGGCGGTCTGCTCGGCCCCGGGCAAGGGCGGCCACAAAGCGCGCCGGATCGGGCCGGATGGCATCACGCTGACCGAACGCGGCAAGGGTGTGAATACGCGATATATCAACAATATAGCGATGGAGAACGAGGATTGCGCTGACAGTCTTCTGGTGACCGAAGTCTTTACGCCCAATGGGCACTGGTCCTCTTACCCCAGTCATCGACATGATGAGGATGATTTCCCCCGCATCACCTATCTGGAAGAGACGTATTACCACCGCCTCAATCCAGCCAACGGGTTCGGAATCCAGCGGGTCTATACCGATGATGGCCAGTTGGATGAGACGATGGCCGTCTCCGATGGCGATGTTGTGATCGTTCCGCGTGGCCATCATCCTTGCGGCGCGCCCTATGGGTTTGAGATGTATTACCTGAACGTCATGGCGGGCCCCCTGCGCAAATGGCGGTTTGCCCTGGCCCCCGAGGTCGAATGGATCATGGAGCGTGACGGATGAGCCAAGACTTTGCCAATTACCCTAGCCTTGCGGGCAAAACGGTTATCATCACGGGCGGGGCCGGGGGGATTGGTGCGGAAACCGTTCGCGCCTTTGCGGCACAAGGGGCGAAGGTCGGGTTTCTGGATATCAATGCGGATGCCGGCTTTGCTCTGCTGGCGGAACTGGAAGGTGAACACGCCTTTGTGCAATGCGATCTGCGCGATATCGAAGCAATGCGGGCTGCGCTGGAGCAACTGGTCGAGGAGTTGGGCGAGGCGGATGTGCTGGTCAACAACGCCGCCCAGGATGACCGCCATGATTGGCGCGAAGTCACGCCTGTCTATTGGGATGAGCGGATGGCGACCAATATCCGCCATATGTTCTTTGCCATTCAGGCTGTGGCCCCGGGTATGATCGCCAAGGGCGCAGGTTCGATCGTCAATATCGGATCGAATTCCTGGTGGGAGGCCGGGGCAGGTTTTCCGGCCTATGCCACCGCGAAATCGGCGGTGCACGGCCTGACGCGCACCATGGCGCGCGAATTGGGCGATCACCGCATTCGTGTGAACACGGTTGTGCCGGGCTGGATCATGACCGACCGCCAGAAAGACCTGTGGGTCACGGCCGAGGCGCTGGCCAAACAGGTCGACCGCCAATGCCTGCCCGATCCGATTGAGCCTGTCTATGTCGCGCGCATGGTGCTGTTTCTGGCCTCGGGCGACGCCGCCATGTGCAGCGCGGGCAACTTCATGGTCGAGGGCGGTTCGATCTGAAGGCGAAAGCGCGCGTTAGCGTTGCGGGGGTGCACCAAAGGCACGGATGACCATGCGCGCGGCAGCTTCGACCGGGTTGTGGGTTTCTTTCAGGATGGTCACGCGGTCAAACCGTTCGGGATCGCGATTGACAGCGTCTCGCAGGGCATTGCCGAAGGCCATGCGCAGCTCGGTCCCGATGTTGAATTTGCAGATTGAGGTTTCGCGGGACAGCTTCATGCGCTGATCTACCGGCACGCCCGACCCGCCATGAATGACCAGAGGCACTGTGGTCAAGGCGTCGATCTCGGCGATGCGGGCTTCGTCCAGACCGCCTTCCTTGTTTTGTTGCAGGTGGACGTTGCCGACCGATATCGCCATCGCATCCACACCGCTTTCACGTGCGAACTGGGCCGCTTCTGTCGGGTCGGTGCCGTTCGATCCTTCACCGCCCGAGTACCCGACAAAACCAATCTCGCCCTCGCAGGAAATTCCTGCCGCATGGGCCATCTCGGCAATTGCGGCAGTTTCATCGATGTTTTGCTGCAAGGGCTTGCGCGATCCGTCGAACATCAGGGACGTAAAACCGCTGTCGAGCGCGATCTTGCAGTCCTCGAACGTATAGCCGTGGTCCAGATGCGCCACGACGGGCACCGAGGCGTTTTCGGCCAGATACCGGAACATCTTGCCCAGGATCGGCAGTGGCGTGTGCTCGCGGCAGCTGGGTCCGGCTTGCAGGATCACGGGCGCATTCTCGGCCTCGGCCGCGGCTACATAGGCGCGCATGTCTTCCCAGCCGAGTGTGACCAGCCCGCCTACGGCATAGCCCTGTTCATAAGCGGGTTGCAGGACGTCTTTCAGTGTGACGAGGGTCATTTGAATTTCGCAATCATGTCTTTGATGCCGGGAATGGTCTCGATCTGATAGGCATGTGTGGGCTGGAAATACTGCACCAGAGAACGCTGGGTCAGGCCGCCGAGGATGGTGAAATAATACATCTCGTACCCCGGCAAAACGCAGCAGGGGTGATAGCCCTTGTCGATGCAAACGGTCGATCCATCCACGATGTGATAGGCGTCGCCCGGCTGGTTATCTTCGCGCTGCAACATCTGAAGGCCCGAGCCCCAGTTGGGCTTGAACCGGAAATTGTAGGTCTCGTCGTGGCGGGTCTCGTCCGGCAGGCGGTTGGTGTCATGCTTGTGGCTGGGAAAGCCCGACCAGCCGCCCTGACCGACGGTGAACAGCTCACTCACCAGCAGGCGGCCGACCTTGTCGTGTTGCTTTTGGCCAAGGATGTGTTTGATCTTGCGGTGAGTTTTGGTGTCGTCGCTGCCATATTGCACAAGGTCGTGTTCGCGCACATCGAACGGGTCCAGCACCTTGTCGTATTTTGCACCGGCAATAAACACCTCGGTCGCGTCAGAAACGCAGTCCATCTGTACCTTTGCGCCGACAGGCACGTAGGCACCCTCGGGCTCGCCATCCCAGACGTCTTCGCCCCGGTTGCCCAGACTGGGGAAGGAAACGCCTTCGACATCCACATCGACACTGCCGGTTGCAGGGACGATGCAGGTCTCGTAGCCCGGCACCCGGTATTCGAACGCCTCGCCTTTTTTCAGTTTGACGATGTTGAAGTAGTTCAGCGGAACGGTCGGATCACCGGCGTCAACGATGGGCTTGTTCTGATTGTCATAGGGCGCGATATGCATGGGATACTCCTATGTGGTCGGACCGGGGTGAGACGCGAGGAACGCGTTCAGTTCGGGGGTCGTGGGCATGGCGGGGGCGCAGCCGGGTTTGGAAACGACAATGGATGCGCAGGCGGAACCGCGCATCACCGAGTCTTTCAGCGAGTGCCCCGCCGCGATCGAAGCCAGAAGCCCTGCCATGAAACTGTCACCAGCCCCGACGGGCTTGATGGCGTCCACTGGGTAGATCCCGGTTCTGATTTCCTGCCCATCCGCCAGCGTCACGGCGCCTTTTTCGCCCATCTTGTAAATGACAACCCGGCCCGGTTTCCTGGCAAGGTCCTGTGCCTTGGCAAAGCCCTTTTCCATGCCGCCGGCCATGAAGCCGAACTCTTCATCATTACCGACAATCAGGTCACAGGCTTCGCCCGCACGGGACAGAACGTCAGCGGCAATTTCCGGCGAAGGCCAGCTGTAGGGGCGGTAATCAACATCGAAAATGATCGGAAGACCAGCTTTGCGCGCGTTTTCAAACCCTTGGAATGTGGCGCTGCGCGAGGGTTCCGACGCAAAGACGGTGCCAGCCGAGATCAGGGCCGAGAAGGATGAATAGTCAACCTTGTCGACATCCGCGTCAGTAACCTGAAAATCGACCGCACCGTTGCGGTAGATGACATTCTGAAAGTTCTCGGTCCGGCTTTCATACAGGGCCAGAGAGGTGCGATACTCACCTCCCAACACGCGGATATAAGCGGTGTCTACCCCGTAATGTTGCAACCGGTTGAGGCAGAATCGACCAATTGCATCGTCCGAGACGGAGGTGATCAAGGATGCCTGACTGCCCAGCTTGACCAGACCGGCACAGATATTCGCGGACGAGCCGCCAAGATCGGCATGGAACGTATCGGCCTCTTCGCTTTTGACACCGACCGGGTCTGCGTAAAGGTCCATACCCGCACGCCCCAGAACGGCAAAGCGGTTTCCTTTGATACCCTCCATCAAAGCGCTCACGTCATATCCTCCGGCAAAGTGGGGTGGGCAAAGTTTGGACCTTGCGTTGAATCGATTCACACGATACTGATTTTGCAACCGGTTGCAAACACAATGTGCGAGGCCATGGCAGATGCCTGAAATCGGAGTGGGAATCGTGGGTGGCGGTTATATGGGCAAGGCCCATTCCGTTGCCATGTCGGCCGTCGGTGCGGTGTTCAACACGGCGTTGCGCCCCCGGCTTGAGGTCATCTGCGCGTCGAGCCCGGACAGTGCCGAACGCTACCGGGCGGCCTATGGATTTCAGAGAGCGACCGATGACTGGCGCATCTTGGTTGAAGACCCCAGGGTCGAGGCAATCGTGATCGCCTCGCCTCAGTCAACACATCGTCAGATCGCCGAAGCGGCTTTTGCCTTGGGCAAACCGGTTTTGTGTGAGAAACCACTGGGCGCATCGCTTGAAGACAGTCGGGCGATGGTTGCCGCGGCTGAGGCTTCGGGGGCGGTGAACATGGTGGGGTTCAACTATATCCGCACACCCGCCAGCCAATATGCCCGCCAGTTAATTGCCGATGGCGCGATTGGTGACATCACGTGGTTCCGGGGCGAGCATACCGAGGATTTCTATGCCGATCCGCAGGCCCCGTCCACCTGGCGCACAACCGGTAGGGCCAACGGCACAATCGGCGATCTCGCCCCGCATATGGTCAACGGCGCATTGGCGCTGATCGGGCCCATTGCGCAGGTGATGGCAGATGTTGAGACCGTTCACAAAACCCGCCCCGGTGGTGAGGTAACAAATGACGACCATGCCCAGATGATGTGTCGGTTTGAAAACGGGGTTATGGGAAACCTGTATTTCAGCCGCGTCGCGACGGGTCGGAAAATGGGCTATGCTTATGAAATATCGGGCACAAAAGGTGCCATCCGATTCGATCAGGAGGACCAGAACGCGCTGTGGCTGTACAAGCGCGAAGGGCCCGAAGCCGCGCGCGGCTTCACCAAGATCCTGACCGGCCCAGCACACCCGGATTATGAGCCCTTCTGTCAGGGTCCGGGTCACGGAACCGGCTATCAGGATCAGATCATCATCGAGGCCAAGGACTTTTTACAGGCCATCCACACCGGCGAGGCGATCTGGCCCACGTTCCGCGACGGGCATGAGGTCAACCGCGTGCTGGCCGCCGCGCTGGCCTCGTCCGATCAGCGGCAATGGCAGGACATCAGCGATTTCTGATCGCTCTATGTGACAATTCCAATGAGAGACAATGACCATGGCTAAGTTGAGATGGGGCATGATCGGGGGTGGTGAAGGCAGCCAGATTGGTCCGGCACACCGCCTTGGGGCGCAGGCGGACGGGTTGTTCGAATTTGCTGCTGGCGCGCTGGATCACCGGCCCGACGTGGGCCGCGAATACGCGCAGCGATTGGGGGTTGCTGCCGATCGCGCCTAT